>JALSLT010000118.1 GCA_026988135.1 Desulfurobacterium sp. | reverse complement strand
TGAAGCTCCATTTTTAAAGCTTATTATGAGAAAGATAGCTGTTTACAAACTACCCCCTGAAATTGAAAACGCAGAAGAGGCTATAAATTATTTTAAGGAAGGAAAGGCAAAAATATCATATCGCCATTTTTAACCAAAAAGGGGGCTTTGCCCCCTTAAAAATTACTCAACTTCAACTGTCACTTCTTCGCTGTGCCAGAGACCGTGAAGGTTACAGTAAGCATGTGCTGTTAATGTAGCTGTCTCTTCAAGCTTCACCTTAAATACAACTTCAGAAGCCGCCTTTTCAGCTTCAAAAGACGCTTTTGCAACTAAAAAGTTTCCTGCCCATAAAGATACAAACTCTATCCAATGTTCCTTTGTGTTTGGGTGAGGAATGTCCTTACCAACAACAACTTTCACATCAAACCATTCGCCCTTCTTAACTTTAACAGGTGCTTCAACTACTGGAGAATGCTTCCTTTTTCCTTCCGGTTCCGGTCCAAAAACTTTCATTGTAACCTCCTTAAAATCGTTTAGTTATTGATAACAATTCTCATTATATCACAGTTTATCTTAACATTCCTTGAACTATAACTTCAACTGCTTCATCTTCCGATAGACCTCTCGACATAAGAGTCTCGAGCTGTTTTTTATCAAGACTACCTATTGCAGCTTCATGAGTTACCTTAGCTGTTTCATTATTCACAACTACAATCGGCACCGCTTTAAGCTTTGCTTCATTACTTCTTATCACTTCGGAACAGTCTATATGCCCCCTTGAATAATCTCCAAATCCGTAAGTTTCTCCATAAAACTCTGCCACGGTATTTCCAAGAGCCATCAACCTACTCTTTGCTATTGCCCTTGAATGTTTACCTTTCAGGTAGATAACATCATTAACATATATCTCATCTCCATCTTTACCGGCTATTTTGGCTTCAAGATCAACATTTGCATAATCTAAAACATCCACTTTATATTTAATATTAACCTTTCCCGCTTTCGCAGTATTTATCTTGAAAAGGCTTTTGTAAAAACCACTCTCCTCAACAACACCCTCGGCATAGGCTTCAATAACAATATCCGTATCTTCGGAATGATAGTGAATCTCCGTTACATCAAGAGAAGCGTTTTTGGCAACTTTAAACTTTGTTCTACTCCTATGGTCTATCTTACCCCCTTTAAAAGCACAATGGGATACAAGCTTTATATCTGCATTTTCTCCAACATTCACCTCTATATTAACAAGCTGATCACCTGTCCCAAGCTTCGAAAGGCAAAAATGAACCGGCTTGTCAACTTTAACATCCGGTAAAACCGTCAAACTAACGTCAACCCTATCCTCATAAATCTTCTTTTCCAGAACAATCCCGGGATACGGCACTTCTCTGACAACATCATGCCCCTCTATAATCATAGAAGGATTTGTAAGAATTTCTTTAGGAAGACCAAGCTGAAAAAGATTATCTAAAATCCCGTTTTTAACATCTTTCATCTTACTTCCTCCTTATGACTTTCTCTTTGCTCAAAATCAAGTACTTCACAAACTTTACACTCTTCAAAGCGCTTCTTTATTGTTTCAGGATCGGACGTTTTCACAATCTTTCCGTTACAAAGAAGAGAAGCTCTATCAGCAGAAGACAAAAGCTTTTCATTATGAGTTATCATCAAAATTGTCATTCCGTCTTTTTTCATATCATCAAGAACTGCCTGAAAATCTTCTATAGATGTAAAATCGATTCCTGAATCAATCTCATCAAGAATCACAAAATTTGGCTTAAGGGCAAGAATGCTTGCCAGTTCAACTCTTTTCCTCTCTCCCCCGGATAACGAATCATCAACAAATCTACTTAAATAAACATCAGGAGAAAGCCCCACAGCTAATAAACACTTTTCTATATTCAGTTCAGGATTATTCCGTCCGGAAATTTTTAAAAAATCTTCTACCGTGAGACCTTCAAAGCGTGCCGGCTCCTGCCAAGCAAGAGTAAGACCCTTCCTCGCTCTTTCATATATGGATAATCCGTTTATCAAGTCGCCATTTAGAACAATTTCTCCGGAAGTCGGCGCTGATAAGCCGTTAATACCCATAAGAATAGATGCAAGCGTTGACTTTCCAGCTCCGTTAGGACCTAAAATGGCATGAATTTCCCCTTTATTAACATTCAAACTCACACCTTTTAGAATCTCTTTCCCTTCTATTTTTAGCCTTACATCATTCAACGTCAATACCGGCATCTCCATCAAAACCTCCCTATAACTTTCTGGTATTTTAATTTATAAATCAACTTCGCAGAGTCAAGGTCTAAACATCTTTTATTGATAGTAATTTTTATTTTCACACCCTCCTTTCGATATTTCGATATAAAGTTAACAGGACAAACATCAGGTTTTTTCCTAGAAATTATGTTAAATTATCTTTAACCGCAAAATTCAAGGAGATAGTGTGAAAATTGTAATTGTAGGCGCCGGACAGGTAGGTAAAGAACTTGTCAAAAGAGTTAAAAAAGAATGGGAAATCACCATTATAGACAACGATGAAAACAAACTTAAACAGATAATAGAACTCTTGGACAGCGGGAGTTTAAGTAGAACAACGCTTATTCAGGGAGACGGCACAAGCAAACTGATTTTAAAAAGGGCAGGCCTTAAGGACGCTAAAGTTTTTGTGGCATGTACTGGTGATGATGAAGCAAATCTTGAAGCGTGCAGAATAGCAAAAGAGGAAAATGTCCCTTCAATTTTCGCAGTATCAAACCATGTAGATCACGATAAATGGTTTGAAAAAGAAGAAATAGAGTGTGTAAATAAAGCTGTTGCCACAGCCTCTCAGCTTGAAAGAAGAATATCTTCAGGAGTTGTAACAGCAACAAATATAGGCCTTGGAAAGGGTGAAATAGTAGAAGTAACGATATTGCCAACATCAATGCTCGTTGGATATCCCGTTACAAAATTCAGTTCGAGAAGATGGAAAATTGCAGCGATTTTTAGAGAAAACAAACTTTTACTGCCAAATAAAAAAACCATTATAAAACCCGGAGATAAAGTTATCATAATAGGAGAACCTAAAATCCTTAAACATATTGTCGGCCTTATCCGCTCAGGAGAAGCTCAATTCCCTGCACAATTCGGTTCCGAAGAGATACTCCTGCTAAAGGAGAAAAATCATAAAAACATGATAGCCATAAAAGATGCAACATTTATGGGAAAAAATACAAAAATAAACATGGTAGCGGTTTACACCTGCTTCGAAGGGAAAAAGGAACACATAAAGCAGATATTTTCCACCGAAGCACCTGACCAAACACTTAAAATAGAACACTTACAGCTTTGTGAAAGAGACTTTATAGAAAAAGCAAAAGATGAAGATGTCGGAATAATCGTTCTTCCAGACATCCATAAAGAGTGGCCGCTATTTTTCGGCAAAAGGAGTTTTCCCATAGAAGTTGCAGAAGAAACAGTTACTCCTATTCTCATAGGAAGAGGAACTTCGCCATATAAAAATATACTTATTCCCATTTCCGGTTCTTTTAACGGGTACAGAGCCCTTGAAATAGGAATAGAAATTTCTCTTCAGATAGAAGCTAAAATTTCCGTTGTTTACGTAACAAGCGATAAGACAGCTGATGAAGAGAAGATACGGATAATCAACGATAAAATAATCAAATTTGCCAATCTATACAAACAAAATATCAACTTCATTTTAAAAGAAGGTAATCCCGTAACAGAAGTTGCAAAATTGAGTAAAAAGTTTGACCTTGTTATAATCGGTGCGCGAAAGGGAAAGAAAACAAATTGGTTTAACCCTTACCCTCCTTATCATATGGTACACAGAACAAAATGCTCAACACTCCTAACATGTGTAGGTGAATAATGGATAAAAGTCTCGTTGTTTCAATAGTCCTTTTAACCACAGGAATATTTATCGCACCTTTCATAAGCAACCTTTTAAGGATTCCTGTAGCTGTCGGAGAAGTTATATACGGAATTATTTTAGGAAACTCTTTTCTTCAGTTGATTCACCAATCACAATGGCTTGATTTTCTTTCAAATTTTGGATTTCTTGTTTTAATGTTTATGGCAGGACTTGAAGTTAAACTTTCGGAAATAAAAGAATTAACAGAGAAAGAGAAATTTACGGTTTTTACCATACCTATACTGATTTTTGCCGTAGCATTTATATTTGGCGGATTTTTTCACCTAAAACCGATAGTTTCCATAGCGATTGGGGCGGTTTCTGTCGGTATCATCGTTTCAGTTCTGAGAGAAAAAGGACAGCTCTCGTCCCCTTATGGAAAGCTTGTGTTTTTGACAGGCACGGTCGGCGAATTTTTAAGTATTTTCGTATTAACAATATATTCTATTCTCGTAAAATTCGGATTCGGATTAATCTTTTTCGTAAAGATAGGGCAGCTTTTAGCTTTCTTCCTTGTGGCAAGAGTTATCCTTTTAATCCTTAAAAGTATGATGTGGTGGTATCCAGAAGAGATAAAAATTTACTTTGAAAAAAATCCCACAGAAATAGGAGCAAGAATAAGTATCGCAATAATGTTTGCTTTGTCAGCCCTTGCAACTCTAATAGATGTGGAACCGATACTTGGAGCGTTTATTGCCGGTATGATTTTCTCAACGGTATTCCCTCATACTGAAAAGATAGAGGAAAAACTATCAGGTATAAGTTTTGGCTTTTTAATTCCGGTATTTTTCATATATGTTGGAATTAAGTTTAAAATGCCGGGACTTGACACCCATCTGCTGATACTTCTTGGAATTCTTACTGCAGGAAGCTACATAGCGAAGATAGTTCCTTCTCTTATGATGATTTTGACCGGTATAGATTTAAAGCGGGCAGTTTCCGCCGGATTTTTACTTTCGGCACCTTTAACCCTTGTTATAGTTACAGCTGAAATGGGAAAAGCACTTGACCTTATAGACCACCACACTGAAGCCGCTCTCATTCTCCTGGCTATAATTACAGGAATTATTTCACCTGTACTTTTCAACATCTTCAACAAGGAAAGCAAAGTTGAAAATAACCATTCTTGACGGATACGTTGACGAACCGACCTGTCTTGGAGTCCCTCCGTACCTTGCAACATATCCAAGATACATAGCAGGGGCTCTTGTGTGTGCAGGAATTTCGGAAAGCTCAACAACATACACCACAATTGATGCTTACAGGAAATCGGAAAAGGAAAGAGAAAAGCTTGAAAGCGCCGATATCCTCTTTCTTGTAGCAGGACTCACAGTTCCCGGTAGATATCTTGGAGGCACACCTATCACAGCAAAAGAGATAACCGAAATTGGAAACCTTCCAGTATTTAAAATAATCGGCGGGCCCATCCAGTTTGGATTTGCTATGAAAGGTGGAGTTGTTGCAAAATCCCTTGACATATCAGGTTACAACATCGTAGTTAACGGAGATATTGAAGCGTGCGCCGAAATAATAGGGAAAAAGCTTATA
>JALSLT010000117.1 GCA_026988135.1 Desulfurobacterium sp. | reverse complement strand
AGAACAGTTCCACCTGGTATTTTTACGGCAGTCGCTTTAAATATATTTTTAAATCCCAAAATCTTTGCAACTTTCTCAGTTTCCGGATTTACCAAAACATCTTCCGGCTTTCCTTTTTGAACAACTGTTCCAAAATCATAAATTACCATATAATCAGAAAGGGATAAAACCTCATCAATATCATGAGAAACAAGGAGAATAGGAATAGAAAAATACTCTTTCACTTTTAAAATCTCTTTATACAATTTCTCCTTTAAACATCTGTCAACCGCTGAAAAAGGCTCATCAAGAAGTAAAATCTCAGGCTCATATATTAAAGCCCTTGCAAGTGCAACCCTCTGCTTCTGCCCTCCTGAAAGTGTATTTGGTTTTTTCTCCTCGAGACCTCTAAGTCCAAGAAGTTCCATAAGCCTTTTACACTCTTCCGTCTTTTCCTTCCCAACTGGGAAAAGAATATTCTCCGAAACCGTCATGTGGGGAAATAACCCGTAAGTTTGAAAAAGGTAACCTACTTTCCTTTTTTGAGGAGGAAGAATAATCCCCGATTCCGAATCAAAGAATGTTCTGTTTCCTACGATAATCTGACCTTCATCAGGAGTCAATAACCCTGCTATCATATCAAGGGTTAAACTTTTCCCAGAACCTGATGGAGCAAAAATAGCCGTAATTCCATCAGGAAAATCAAAAGAAACATCAACGGTAAACCCTTTAACTTCTTTTTTCACGGACAAAAAATTCAATTTTTCTCCCCGGAAATTCTATTCACAAGAAAGATAACAGAGATAGAAATAACCGCCGTGACAACAGTCAAAAAATTTGCCTTCTCAAAGTCAGCCGAAGATACAGCCGTATATATTTCAAGAGGAATAGTGTTTGTTTTAAACGGAATATTTCCGGCAAGCATCAAAGTAGCCCCAAACTCCCCCATAGCTCTTGCAAAAGCAAGTACCACACCGGCAATAATTCCGTTTTTAGCTAAAGGAAAAATAACCCTAAAAAAGGTTTCCGATTTACCCTTACCCAGAGTTAAAGATGCTTTTATAAATGTTTTATCAACAGATTCGAAAGAAGCCCTGGCACTTTTAAAAAAAAGTGGAAAAGAGGCAACAAACGAAGCAAGAACAGCCCCTTTCCAGTTAAAAACGAAAGAAATTTTCAAAAATCTATATAAAGCTTCTCCTACCAAACCCTTTCTACCAACAACAAGCATCAAAAGATAACCCATAACAGTGGGAGGAAACACAACGGGAAGCATAAAAATCGCATCACAAAGAGATTTACCCCTAAACTGCTTCATAGAAAAAAAGAATGCTACGGGAAGGCCAATAAAGAAAACAAACAGTGTTGAAACCGATGCAACAACAAAAGAAAGTTTTACAGAAAAAAAAGCTTCCTGATCAAGACCTACCATTTATCCACCACCGGACTAAATCCATATTTCTTTAAAACATCACCTTTGCTTAGAAAAAACTTTACAAATTTTTCAGCATTCCTCCGATTGGGAGATTCTTTAACAACAGCTATAAAATAGGCAATAGGCTTATGGGAATCTTCCGGAAAAGAACCTATAAAAGAAACTTTCCCTTTTACAGGAACAAAATCAGTATAGTAAACAATTCCACCGTCAACATTTCCCGTCATAACCCAGAAAACAACTTGCGAAACATCTCTGGCAAGGACAAGTTTCTTATCAACATCTTTCCAAAACCCGAGATTTTCAAGACTTTCCTTAGCATATTTTCCACAGGGAGAGAAACGATAATCTCCCATAGCAATAGTGCCCATTTTTCTCATATCCGAAACGGAATGATAAGAAGTATCAAAAGGAGCAATCAGAACAAGAGTATTGGAAGCAAGCTTTTTTATATCCTTTCTATCAAGAAAATCTTTCTTTTCAAGAAAACGAACCCATCTATAAGAAGCGGAAAGATAAATATCAACAGGTGCTCCTGATACTATCTGTTGAGCAAGTTTCCCGGAAGAGGTGAAATTTTTTATAACTTTTACACCGGATTCCTTTTCAAACTCATTTCCTATCTCGTCAACAACCTTCCTCATACTGGCAGCCGCCGAAATAGTAATCTCAGCAGCAGAAACCCCAAAAGAAGAGAAAAATACAAAGCAAAACAGCAATAAACAGACCTTTTTCATTGAATTCCTCCGAAACCACAATACTCAAAACAACTTAAAGAATTCAAAAAGCTTTTTGAGGTCAAAGAGGAAACTGTTGCCATCACAGACTCACCGGTTTCAATTACTGAAATCCCAAGCTCGGAAAGAAGACATTTTGGAAAGCCACCCACCTTTTTGGTTACCAATACAGAACAATCTTTCAACACCCCTAAAACAGACTTTAAAGATTCAAAATCGTTAAAGAAAATAGAGTTATAAGTTCCTTCTATATCCCTGACTCCACAAAACTCGCCTGTAAAACTATCAAAAAGATAAAGCCGTTTAAACGAACCGAAATGGGAATCAACCTTCTCACCGTTTAAAGATGTAACAGCTATTAAAGATCTGTTTTTTTCAGTCTCTCCGGAAAGTTTACCTACCGCGTCCGCTCTGCAGGTTTTACAGTGAGTCATAACATTCAGACCTTCTGAAGCAAGAACGGTTTGAATATTTAAAAACTCTTTTTTCTCCGGAGGTTTCCTTAGGCCCTTCCTCCAAAAAACAGTTCCTTCAACAGGAATTAAAGGAATAACATTAAACAGCGAAATCCCAAGTTTTCTGAAAAATCTACCGATATCGACAACATGGTTATCGTTAATTCCCGGAATACAAACAGTATTGATTTTGACCTTAAAACCACGGGCAACCAATTCCTCGACACCTTTTTTTTGTAACTCTACCAAAAGTTCCGCCATCTCCATTCCCTTATAAACCCTACCGTCTTTAACAACAAAAGAGTAGATTTTCTCTGCAATCTCGGGAATCAGTGCATTAACCGTAACCGTTACATACCCAACTCCTATTTCGGAAAGCCACCCGATACTTTCCAAAAGGTTAACACCATTCGTACTTAAACAGAGTTTCAGTTCCGGATATAACTTTTTCAGAATAGTTAAAGTAGTTTTCGTTTCCTTAATATTTGCAAGAGGATCTCCGGGACCGGAAATTCCGACAACCGAAAGATTCTCCATATTTTCTTTATAAAAAATCGTCTTAATAACGGCTTCTTTCGGAGAGAGAACTCTACTGGTAACTCCGGGACGAGACTCGTTAAAACAATCGTATTTTCTATTACAAAAGTTACATCCTAAATTACACTTCTTTGCCACAGGTAGATGAATACGACCGTAATCATGAGCTTTATCAAAACAGGGATGTTTCATTATCAACCTCCATTCTATTCTATCCTTCAGATATAGAGTGGAGCAATATTTATGCCACGTGAAACAGACGAGAAGACAAAGAGTTTAAAAAGAAGCATAGGTTATTTTCATTACAAAATGTTTCATACATAACATAATGAACATTTTTCACCACAACCCATTTTAAATACTCTGTTATAGTATAATAAGCGGAGAAATATTTCATCTTCTTAGAGGGGAGCCGTGAAAAGGGTTAAATTTGCACTAATAGCAGCTGTTATAACGATTTTTATTACACCTTTACTTTTCATAGAATCATCCTATGGAAAAATAGAAACCAACAATCAAACAACCATAGAAGAACAGCTTGGAAAAATAGAACAAGATTTGAAATCCGGAGTTCCCAATAACAAAATAGTTGCTGAAATAAAGCAAATTCGAAAACTTAAAAAAAATTCACCTATTTTTTACATACCCGAAATAAACTATCTATTGGATAAGAAAATCGAAAATATCCCCCCATCTTCAATGGAAAAGTTGAGAGAAAGAATATTTCAACTTGATATACTGATATCCGGAGCAACTTTAGCTCTGGCTCTCATAGGGAGTTTTTCACTGATATATTTGGCAGATAAGCTATTCTCTTCCGAATTTAAAAGAAATTTTTCAATCCTACTCGGGGCTATTTTAATACTTTTTGCATTATGTTTTAAAGGATATCCGTTTTATGCTATCTTTTCCTTACTGGCAGGCGTGAGTTTCATATCAAAAAAGAAAATTCCGTTTTCATTTCTAATGTTTGTTTTAATTATTCTCCACATTGCCGGGGTAAGCTTAACAGAAAGTTATTTCCGTTCGCTTTCCTCCGAAAAAAATATTACCATTTCAAAACTTCAAAGAGATAACTACGCACCCTACTTTCTTTTTTCCTCTCTTCCTCCTACGGAAAGAGAGATTGCAAATCTTAGCAACAAACAAGCTCTTCTTTATCCAATTCCGATAAATGAGTGGGAAAATATCTTGAAAAAAAATATTCCACCAGAATTTAAAGCTATTGTTATCAACAATATCGGTTGTTACCTCTTTGCAAACAATAAAGTAAAAGAAGCTCTTTCTTTCTTTGAAAACGCAGAAAAGCTTTACCCCGCACCAAAGATAAAATACAACCTTTTCCTTACATATACATCTCTTCTTCAACCTAAAAAAGCCGAGTATTACGCAGAACAGCTTAAGGAATATAACCACTTTTTTGATAAGCAAGTTCCTCTTTCGGCAAACCTGGGAGATATCCGAACCGTAAAAACTTCAATATCAATACCTTATGGAAAAATAGCTATAGTTGTTATCTGTTTTTTAATCTCCGTAATTTCCGTATCTAAACTTTTCAAAAAACACTCCTTGATAAGTATCAACCCTATTTTCTCCCGCTTACCGGGATATAATTTCTATTATAAAAATAACTACCCTGGTATTATTATATTAAGTTTTTCATCTTTCCTAACTGTATATATCGTGAGGTTATTATGTTTAGCGAACCTGTAAAAGGAACTATTACAGACTTTGAGCAATTTTTAAATCTTTTAAACTTTCTCGGAGATGATGTTCTTTTCAAACTTAATTGCGATAACGATCATATTGTTTTCTGTTCGAATGAAGGCAAAGTTATTCTTACTAGCAACGGTAACCCTTTGACAGAACTTGAATTCAAGAAGAAACTTACAAGTTGGATTTTATCGGAAAATAAAAATATAACGTTTACAATAATCCCGGTTCTTGAAAATTGCCCGGAAGGAACTCATATAGAAAAAAGTAGAGTAACAGAAATTATAGAGGCTTCCAAATTTCTCAGAGCAATTCCAGAAAAGCTCCATATCCGAATTCTCGATGAAAAAAACATCCCTGACACTATAAAAAACTTGGCAAACCAGAAAATCAGCAGAAATATCCTTATAAATGTCTCCCAAATTTCTCTCATAGATCTCTGCCTTTTAGAAAATAAAGGAGTTATAGAGATAAAAAAAGTTGGACTCTCGGACAAATTAGCTCCGGTTATTGCAGTTCTTTCGGCAATTATTGTTATAATATCCGGAATTCTGGCAATATTTCCGTTTAAAGATAAAATATTAACATTAACTATAATGGACTCTCTAACAAACAAAATTGTTGCAAAGGAAATCACCGGCAAATATATACCTGAAAAACTAAACGCCATGGACGGTTATTTTAACCATATCATATACAAACAAGGAAAACTTATAAGCCCGGGAAAAGATAGAAAAATAGGAACCCCCGATGATATAACATTAAAACTACCCAAACCAAAATCTTCTATATTCGTTATACCTTAAAAGGCAAAAATGAAAATAGCACTTATCGGTTTTATGGGTTCTGGGAAAACAACCATCGGAAAACTTCTATCAGAGAAACTAAACCTTGAATTCACAGATACTGATAAGATTATAGAAAAAGAAACCGGCATGAAAATATCTGAAATCTTCTCAAAATACGGAGAAAAATTTTTTAGAGAAAAAGAACGGAAAATACTTTTACAATTAACAAAGAAAGATAACCTAATCATATCCACCGGTGGCGGGCTTCCTCTAAACGAAAACAATATGGAAATACTAAACAAGCATTTTACTACGGTATATCTGAAAGCTGATTTTGAAACTTTGTGGAACAGAATAAAATCCGATAAAAACAGACCTCTATCTGCAAAGGGAGAAAAGAGACTTTCCAAGTTACTAAAATTTAGAGAAAAATGTTATGAGAAAGCTACATTTATAGTTGACACCAACAGAAAAACCCCTGAAAATATAACTTCAGAAATTGAAAAAGTCATCAAAAAAGAGAGATAAACTCCTCAAAATCCTCTTCCGAAGAAAATTCATAAACAGGAGAATCAAGAAGCGATAAAAGCGTTTTATAGTTTGTTGCTTGACTTACATCAACTCCGCTATTACCGAAGCTATTAAGAAAAACGCCTTTTATCGGGATTTTACTATCAGAACAAATTTTAACGGTAAGAAGTGCATGATTTATAACACCTAACTTATTTAAAGCCACTATTACGACTTCATCAGCAATCTCTTTCGCAAAATCAAGGAAAGTATATTTCCCGCTTATCGGAACCATTATACCACCGGCGCCCTCCACAATTAAAAGGTCAACTTGCTTCTCATACTCTTTAACTTTCTCTTTTATTAAATCAACATCTATCTTCTTATTTTCAAGAACTTCAGCAACAGACGGCGCAACAGGCGTTTTAAAAAAATAAACAGGGGGAATATCTTTACCACAAACTTTCGATATTTTTTTAACATCTTCACATACCGGGTCACACCCTGTCTCTATCGGTTTAAACCCTAAAACATTTTTTCCTGACTTTTTAAGAAGTTTTAAAAGATTAACCGAGAAAAATGTTTTCCCTACTCCCGTATTGGTTCCCGTAACAAAAAGAATCACTTCAAAAACCTCTTTGCCTGCTTTTTCTTCTCCAAAGCATTTATTATGTCAAGTTCTCTACTCTTTGCTTTTTTTATAAACATAGAAATTGTTTTACTTAAATTTTCCGCCTCTTCTTTTGATAAGGAAGAAACATCTATCCCCAAAAGCTCCTTTGAAAGAACTGATGCTTCATAAAAATCATCCTTCTCTACAGCCAACATCATTTTTTCTACAATTTCTTTTAAACTTTCGATTCTATCTCCTCCCACGCACTTTTCAAAGTTGAAACTATTTCCATCACATCATTCAAAAGAACCGTATCATTAGAGGCATTCACTTTTGTAAGTGATACTTCTATGAAATCATAAAGTTCCCTTAAATTTTCAGAAATCTCCCCACCCTTTTCCATATCAAGAGAAACATTCAAAACCCTTATTATATCGTGCGCCCTTAAGATATTTTCTATTTTTCTTTTTAAATCATCAGTTTCTATCCCTACCTTGGCTTCCTCCATACATAAAATTGCCTTCTCATAAAGCATCACTACTCTTTTTATAGGAGCAGCTGTTTCAACATCAAGCTTCAAATAAGAATTATCCATTTAAATATCTCCTTTTAAGCCGAAGTAGTTGTTGACGTTCCGAAGGTTTGAGAAATTCTTGCCTGAACATCCTGCATCTGGGACATATAAAGTTGAAGGTCCACAAGCTGCTTTTTCAACGTTTCCATCTCTTGAGTTATTCTCTTATTTGTTAAATCTATCTGATCCTCTATAGAACTTATTTGATTGTCATAACTTTTTTGCGTCAAAGATATAGGGCTATCTGTCCCTGTTACATAGAGAAGATAATCGTAAAAATTATCTTTCAATGAATCTGTTAATGTCGTTTCCAAGGTTTGCGGATCATTTGTAAGCAGATTATCCATCTCCGTGGAATTTATTGAAAGATGTCCGGTATCTTTATCTACATTCAGAAGGTTTAATTGAAACAAAGGGTCAAGTTTATCAAAAATCGTAGATCTTATATCCTGAAGCGTAAAGTTACCAGAAAGGGCACCATCTTTACCGGTATATTGTTTTATAAAATCCACAATAGAATTGTACTTTTCGACCATAGATTGAAGATTGCTTTCAACATCAGTGTAATCATTATCTATATTAACAGAAACAGGTGAAGAGGTCGGAGCTTTAACCGAAATAGTCATGCCGGGAATAGCATCCGTAAAATTATTTGTTGAACTTGTCACTTGAGTACCGTATATTTCTACAACTGCATTTTGAGCAGTCTGAACATGACTATCAACATAATTATCTCCAAGCTGAAGAATATCAAGGAAATCCCCTCCACCCACTTCGGCAACAGAGACAGTGCTTTCACTCCCTGTATCAGCACCAGATAAAAGTAGTCTATAGTTTGTCCCGTCAAAAAACACCGTTGCTTTAACGTCGGATTGAGCCCCATTTATAGCATTCGCTACCTCTTGAATAGTAGAAGGTGTATCTGTTGTGGTATCAGTATCGTAATTTACGGTTGCAACAACATTACCACCATAACTTATCTGCAATGTTCCAGAAGTTGTTGCAACTGCTGCCGTAGAATCTGAAACCCCACTTTGGGAAAGCCAGACATCCTTTTGAGCAGTCTGCAACACGGACAAATCAAACGAAGTAGCCTCAACCGCAGTAGAATCCGTAACAGTAACATCAACCTTTGTATCGTCCGAAACAGATACGGCTTTTTTTTCAAAAATATTAGGATTAAACAGATCGTTCATAACACCTTTAAAATCTTCTACCAGAGAGTCAAAACTACCTAAAGCCGATTTTTTGTTTTGAAGCTCACTCTCTCTCTGCTGATAATACTGTATTTGAACGCTTTTTATAGAATACATCTGATCCAGAATCTGCTGATAGTCAAAACCCCCACTTAAATTACTCAAATATAATTCACCTGCCATATCAATCTCCCAATCGGATTAAGCTTTCTCCCTAACAAGAAGTCCTGTTATTTCATCAATATATTTCGCTATTTTAACCATATATTCCGGAGGAATTTGTCTTATAACTTCCTTAGTATTCGTATCTATAACTTTAATTATAGGAATTTCCTCATTATCGCCCACTTTTTCCATCTCTATTTTAAGTTGAGTATTGAGCATGGAAAGCTTTTCTTTTAAATCTTTTGCAATTTTTTCAAGCTCCTGCGGGGAAAGCTTCCTTTTCTCTTCTGTTTTTTTATTTTGAACATTTCTAGAAATACCTAAATTCTCCGTCCTCCCGGATGTTTGAGCTTCTGTCATTTTTAACGTTGTCTGGATATTGGCAACATTTTTAATTTCCATATCAATTTCTCCGGAAAAAGATTAGCTTTGGTTAAATTTAAAATCTTCCCACCCTTTCCACAATAGCCTCGGCTACTCTGAAAAGGGCGGGTATCCCGCCCTAAATAAAATTACTATCTTAAAAGTTGAAGAACAAGCTGTGGCTGCTGATTAGCCTGGCCAAGCATGGCTGTACCGGACTGCATGAGAATCTGATTCTTTGTATATTCAGACATCTCTTTAGCAAAGTCAACGTTTCTAATTCTTGATTCAGCCTCAGATGTGTTTACCTTTATTGTCTGATTATTACTGATTATCTTTTCAAGCTCTATCTGATTAGAACCAAGTTTCGCAGCAAGGTCATCAACAGCTTTGATAAGATCATCCACTGTCTCCACAGATGTATTCGCAGCAGTCTGAGATGTTACATCTATAGAATAACCTGCAGTACCTATAGTTACAGTTGAAGCGATAGTTCCAGCTGTTCCTGCATCAGCTGTAGCAGTTGAAACAACCATAGCTAAATTCTGATCTGTTCTTCCACCGTAATGTATGGTAAATGTAGTTGCTGCTGTACCGAACAGAGTCATCCCGTTAAATTCGGTATCCGTAAAAATTTTGGATACAGAATCTACTAAGCTGTTAATATCCTGCTGAATTTCCGCCCTTGCCTGATCATCAAGAGTGTTTGAAGCTTGGATTGTCTTTGACTTCACATCATTAAGAATGTTGTAAACCTCACTTAAAGCACCCTGTCCAATCTGAGCGATACTTACACCATCCTGAGCATTTCTGATACCCTGATCAAGAGATGTAGCATAAGTTTTCAACTGATCAGCGATGTAAAGACCTGCGGCATCATCAGCTGCACTGTTGATTCTGTAACCTGTGGCTAACCTTTCAAGAGACTTATTCATGTCAGCTTCCGTTCTCAAAAGGTTTGTGTGTGTAAAGTCAGCCTGGTAGTTGTAGTTAATTCTAAGAGCCATGACTTTTACCTCCTTTAATAGTTTTACTTTCTATCCCCTATTATCGGAAGTAATTAGAATTTTTTTAGCCTGAATTTTGAACCTTATTCAAAGTTTCCACACACTTAGACAAAAGAGTTGAAAAATAAGGATGTTTAATCTTCTCAAGTTTCTTTTTTAACTCGGCAGTAACTTTCACAAAAGTCGCTACATCAATCTTCCCCGACAAAACTCCGGCATATAGGAAAAGTACTTTTCCCATTGAAAATTCCGGATTAAGTTCCATTACCTTTTTTAAAAATCTCTGTGCTTCTACTATACGATTTTTCATTAACAAAAACTTTCCATACTCAAACTGAGCTACGTAATTTTTATCATAGATTCTTGATAGTTTTCTTAAAATTTTTTCAGGGTTTTCACCTTTCTTATCAAGCAATTTTCCATATGCTATTCCTGTATATAATCCTCTTGATTCCTTCCATTTTCTCTCCACAAAACTAATAGACTCTGCCTTATTCTCTAATTTATCAAAAAGCTCGGGAACTATTTCCAGTGCAATATTATAAGAACGTACCATTTTTTCCGACAAAACGGTTAGACCATTATAGCTCTCAAACGGGGATTTCATATGTAATTTATCCACACAGAAGAGAAACTCAACATAACCTTTAAAAGCGGCACTATGTTTACCAATCTTTTCAAACAGTTTCCCTTTATAAAAAAGGAAATCAGGATAATCAGGATTTAAATCAAGAGCTTTTTCAAGATACTCTTTACACTCATCATACTTTTTTAGAAAAAGTAGTGCTTCCATTAAATATGTGAAAATATGAATATCAAAAATATTTTTTCTATCAGAATTAGGCCTTAATGAGAAATAATTTCTGACCGTTTTTACAACTCTTTCGGTATATTCTTTATTATCTCCGGATAAAACCGCATATGATTGGACAAGATAAAAGTACTTATAGGCAACTTGTGAATTATCCTCACCCCTTCTTTTTAAATCTTTTATCTCCTCTTCAAGAAGTTTTATATTTCGCTTTGCCTTTCCCTTTAAAACCTCATAATCTTCAAATCCGAAATGCTTAACCTTCACATTAAGAGCAAAAACAAGTTCTCCGTTTTGTATCCATTCATGGACCTTGCCAACCCATTTAATATCAGGTTTATTTCTATGAATAAACGTATGGGAAGAATAAGCCCTAACAGTACCATCAATATTGTAATTTTCAATAATCACTTCAACAGAATTAAATCTATCATCAAGAATTAATAAATGCTGTTTTGCTTTTTTGAACTCTTCATCATCTATCTCAAAATCGGCATCAAAATGCCAAACCCAATCTCCGGTTGCTTTTGAGACAGCAAAATTCCTCGCATTGGCGAATCCTGTCCACTCTTTTTCATAAACCTTACAACCGTATTCTCTCGCTACCTCTATTGTCCTGTCAATAGAACCTGTATCAACAAGAATTATCTCATCAAATTTACCTTTTAAACTTTTAAGTAACCTTGGGAGATTATTTTCTTCATCTTTAGCAATTATACATGCAGAAAGCTCCATCCAATCTCCTATTTAACAATCCTATTGACAAACCCTATAACGTCATTTTCCTTGCCAAGTTTTTTAGCCATATCCGTCAAATTCAACATATAATTTTCCTCAATAGGATTCATTCCAACCGTTTTATAAAAAAACTTATAAGCTCTCTCAAAATCTCCCGAATGATACGCAATAACTCCCATTATATTATGAACAGGGGCGCCTTTATAATAATCAAAAACATCTGGAATCATTTCTAAAACTTCTTCGATTTTTCCAGCCTCTATTTCCTGCTCCAAATTTTTAACTATTGTTTTAACATTCCGTAACTGCTCCTTTTTTTGCTCCTGCTCTTCTTCTTTAAATCCTACGGCAAGCACTTTTTCCGCTTCATCAAACAATCCCATAAGAAGATAGGCATCAAAAAGCTTACCAAGAGTAATAGTATTTTCATAAGCACCAAGAGCCTTTCTGTAAAACTCTGAAGCATTTAAAAAGTCAAAGTAAGCGAAAAGTCTATCTCCGATAAGTGTATTTGCCGTGGAAAGAGCTAATCTTTCATCTTTATCCCAACTGAGAGATGGGAACAATTCCTTTCTCCAATCATAAAGATTAACCGTTTCTCTCACTGAAAGACTTCGGTAGGATGTATCTATAAATGTGTTATTTAAAACGGTTTCAATAAAAGCAAAATCCGCATTTTTAAGTTTTAAATCTTTTATGTTTTTATAAACAAAATCGTAGAATTCATAGTCGGCGAATCGCTCGTCAAATCCTCCTCTCTCTTTTAAAAACTCTAAATCTGTTAAAACTCCCCACTCTGGCATCATATTTTCAATAGCCAAAGTTTGCAAAAGCTCTTTTTCTCTATCTTTAAAATCATAGAAATTTCTAACGGTTTCTTCATCTCCAAATATCAAAACTTCATTTGGATAAATAAAAGTAGCGTCTGCCTGCTCCTGAAAAACACCCAAAAGTTCCTCTAAAGCATCATCTTCCAAAAAACAATCTTCAGATATCCATAACCCGTAGTTTTGAGAAGAATGGGACAGTAGCATATTTCTTATAATTGCCTTATTTTCTGTTTTAAGACCTAAAAACTCAACAGAAAAATCCAGATTTTCATAATAATCTTTTTCCTCTCCGGAAACTATCACTTTTGAAATAAATTCAGACCATCGAGATAGTGATTCTATAATTCTCTTTTCATTAGTAAAGTTTTCAGAAGAAACCACTAAAATATCTATTTTTCCCTGCATAACACATCCCTCTCTTTATGTACTGTTTGTATTACACTACTCGTTTCACAAATAAAGCTTTTAAAAACCGATAAAACCTCTCTTAAATAATCGGGAAAAAGCTTCTCGGGAACATAAAAAGAGTTAACGTTAATAACTCTCAAAAAATGATAGTAACTTCCTGATAGCAATAGAAATGCACTTTCATTTTTCTCCTTCAAAATTTTAAGCTTATTAGAAACATTCATGGAAATTTCATGTATATCTTTTACGGAAGATATTTGGCTACAATCCACACCATCGATATAGTCTAAAATTTCTTTATTGAACTCTATAACCATTTTTTTCATCAAATCTAAATTTTTAAGGAAATCGGATTTTTCTTCAAAACTCAATCTTCTAAAAGAGTCAAATATCCAGGATACCGATTTCTCTTTTTTTCCGTTACTTTCAATATCAATCTTATTAATCGGAATTGCACCAAATATTTTTGCTCCAAAGTTGGGATTATAATAGCTTGCATTTGAAAATTGCCTTATTATCATCTCCGTAATTTTTTTCGAATAGAAAAACACAGAATTGGTATAAACCTCTTTTCCAAAGTTTCCCGGAACTCTCATTAATTTTTCAGCATTAAACTTAACTTCTGATTTGGAATCGTAATAAACAGTTCCTCCCGAATGATGACGTTCCAAATCCGAAAACCCATAATCCAAACCGATAAAATAGATATGCCTAAATCCCAAATGTGAGAAAAAAGAAACCGCCATATTGGTAACTGTAGGATTAACATATTTAAATCCTAAAAAAGAACTTGGGAATAAGAAGGAACTAACATCCGGAAGTTTTAGAATAATTCCACCGGAACCAAATAAATTAAAAACTTCAGGATAAATTACATTCAAACCGATAAAATTGATTTTTTTCAGTTGAGCTTTTGAAAGTGTTGATAGCAGATCAAAAGTAATTTTATTCCTTTCCATTTCAAAATGTATATCGGACGATATCCCTGCTTTCAAAAGAGCCTTTAAAGCGGTACCGCAGCTAACAACAATAACTTTATCTTTACCTGATTTAAGCTTATCTATAAATCTATCCAATGAAGGACCGGAACCACATATAAAGACAGGAGTTTCCAATACTTCATCTCTCTTTTCTTTTATATTTTCAAACACAGGCAAATTATTTCTTATTACATTTAAGTTTACATGTTTTAATGAAGTAATCTCGTCATCAAAAAAGCCCAGCTGATTATTACTAATGGACAACAACTTCTTTAATTCCTTCGAAAAATCACCTTTAACGTCTTTGGAATAAGGCCCCTTCCCTTCAGTATTTTCTACCACTCCTACCGTTGATGCCAATATCGGAGAAATATCCATTATAGATGAAACTATTTTTTCACTTAAATGAATGTCATCATCTTCAATTATAAATTTTAAGCTTTTACCTTTGTCCTTAAATACCTTGAAAATTCTTGTCCAATCAATCAAATAAAAAGAAGGAATAATTGAGGATAAAAGTTTATCCGCTATTATTAAGCAATTTATCTCAAAAATCCCAACAAGTTCTTCAACAAGCAATCCGGAACCAAAACCGGACAATACTAAACAAGAGATATATCCGCGATGAGGGACTTTTTCCTTTTTAAACTTATTTGCAAAACTTAACAATTTATTAAAATTTCTTCCGTGAATGTTATTTCCTTCTCCCTCTGTATCCACTAAATAAAACATATCAACAGAAACAGTGTTCAGAATGTTTTTCCTATAAGTAGTTATATTGCTTAAATTAACTGAAAAACTGCTATCATTTAAGTCAAAACGGATTTCACTTTTCTTTGAAAAAGAAACCTTGCAATCTGTAATATTATTTTTAATAAGCTCATAAAACTCAGGTTTTTCCTTTTTAAAAAACTTCAAATTAGATCTGTATCTCTTCAAACAACACTCTTGCAACAAAATCCTACCCCTTATAAGATAAAATTCTCTTTCATTTAGATATATTTCCAGACAGATAAATCTCTTTTATCCGCCCCACCAAATCTTTTACCCTTTCATATTTGGTTTTCAAACTTGCCCTATTTACTATAAGTCTCGCAGTTGAAACAAGTATCGTATCAACTTCTCTAAGACCGTTTGCCTTCATCGTTGACCCGGTCTGAACAAGATCAACTATCCTATCGGTAAGTTCCAACAACGGTGCTATTTCGACGGAACCATAAAGCTCTATTATCTCCGGATGCACACCTTTACTTCTAAAATATTTATCGGTAATCTTCGGAAATTTTGTAGCCACCTTTATAAAAGAAAGTTTTTCTATATCGTAAGGTTCTGAAATATCAACAGGCTCTGCTACACACAACCTGCAAAATCCAAATTTAAGATCAATCGGTTCATAAACATCAAGCCCTTTCTCTTCAATTACATCTTTACCCGCAATTCCCAAATCTGCAGCGCCATGATAAACATAGGTCGAAACATCAAACGGCTTAACAAGAATAAAACGATATTTCCCGTTTTCAAAAATAAGCTTTCTTGTTTTCTCAAGAACCTGCGATGCGTCTATCTCAGCTTTTAAAAGAAGCTCCACAGCTTTTTCAAGAAGTCTCCCTTTAGGAAGAGCAAACGTTATCCTATCCCTATCCATGTAAACGCCTCACTGAAAACTTTAATTTCCACTCATTTTAACACATAAAACACCAGAAAATATTTAACCTTGAGTTTTAAGAGATTCTTCGGGCATCGCCTTCAGAATGACACAAAAATCATTTTAATACTGCTTTGCAACCATAAAAATTATTATCTATTGAAACTAAAACGGGAATTTTAAAACAACTTCTCAAGTACCTTAATTTTCCATAAAAAAACCTATATAATTTGCCCAAAAGCCATTTTTAAGGAGAGACCATGAAAGTCCTAATAATAGGCTCCGGCGGAAGAGAACACTCACTTGCATGGAAAGTATCAAAAAGTCCAAAAGTAAAAGAAATTTTCGCTATCCGAGGAAATCCCGGAATAAACCGTTTAGGAAAGTGTGTTGATATAGATATTTCCAACATCAAAACTATAACCAATTTTGCGAAAGAGAACAAAATAGATCTTACAATCGTAGGCCCTGAAACTCCTCTTGTGGCCGGGATAGTCAATAAATTTGAAGAAGCTGGATTGAAAATTTTCGGACCATCAAAAGAAGCTGCAAAACTTGAAGGAAGCAAAGTGTTTTCAAAAGAGATTATGAAAGAGTTTGGTATCCCAACAGCAGATTTCAAAGTGTTTGAAAATGCGGAAAAAGCAAAAAGATACATAAAAGAGAAAGGTGCCCCCCTCGTAGTTAAAGCTGACGGGCTCGCCGCAGGAAAAGGCGTAACAGTTGCCAAAACAGTTAAAGAAGCCCTTGAAGCGATAGAAAAAATAATGGTTGAAAAAATATTTGGAGAAGCCGGGAATAAAGTAGTGGTAGAAGAGTGTCTTCAAGGGGAGGAAGCATCTTACCTTGTTATAAGCGACGGAGAAAGATACATTCCCCTTGCACCGGCACAGGATCATAAAGCCGTATTTGACAGCGATAAAGGACCGAATACAGGAGGAATGGGAGCATACTCCCCGGCACCTATTTTTTCTCCCGAAATAGAAAAAGAAGTTAAAAAGAAAGTTATAGAACCTATAATAAAAGGAATGAAAGAAAGAGGGACTCCTTTCAAAGGAATCCTGTATGCGGGAATAATGATAACCGATGACGGAATAAAAACTCTTGAATTTAACGTAAGATTTGGAGACCCCGAAGCACAAGTTATACTTAGAAGATTGGAAGATGACCTTGTTGATATCTGTTTCGACACAATAAACGGCAAACTACCTGAAAAACTCAACTGGGATAAAAGAACTTCCATCTGTGTTGTTCTTACTTCAAAAGGATACCCCGAAAAGTATGAAAAAAGGGGGAAAATAACAGGAATAGAAGAAGCTGAAAAAATAGATGATATTACAGTTTTTCACGCAGGAACTACAATAAAAAACGGTAAACTTGTAACAAACGGCGGAAGAGTTTTAAACGTAACTGCAATGGGTAAAGATACAAAGGAAGCAATTAAGAATGTGTACGAAGCTGTAAATAAAATTCAATTTGAAGGAATGCACTTCAGAAAGGATATAGGTGCCAAAGCTTTGAAAATATTATAAAACACATCCCTGCCAGCCACTATTCGGCTGGCCTTCCTATCTTGTTCCTATATAGAAGAAAGTAAACAGATATACTGCAACTATAGCAAGGGATTCATAGTCAAAACGTCCCAAAGCTTTTCTTTCGGAACGATAAATAAGCTCTATCATTACAATTGCTGCCATTATTACAGAAGCGGTAGCAAGAACTCCCTGGTCAGGACTTACATGGACAAAGATAGAACCTTTTGTAAAAAACAGGTCATCAACAGCAAGAGTAAATATGTTGAAAATATTACTGCCCAATATGTTTGAAACAGCCATCTCAACCATATCCATTTTTACTGCGAGCATTGAAACGGCTATTTCAGGAAGGGAAGTTGTTATACCAAGTAGAACCCCACCTATAAAACTTTCTCCTATTCCAGTTTCTATAGCTATAAGCTTCCCAAGATAGGGAAGAAGCATTGCAGCAAAGATTATTACAGTGCTGTGAATAATATACTGAATAACCGCTTCCTTCTTTGAAACCACTTCTCCTTTAATCTCATAAACCGTTTTCTCTACAATTTTTTTCATTCTTCGCTTTTCGTAAGAAGAGGTAACCGCTATTGCTATCACATAGACAGCCAATATTAGAAATGAAAAAACACTAAACCAGCCAATAGTTAACTCTTTTTTAAGCCATAAAGGCATCATGGCAATATTTATAAGAATTATCCCGAAAACTGCCGTTAGAGAAAGGCCGTGATGCACCTTTTTTGTCATGGGAGTATCTTCAAGTAAAAAATCAACAAATGCAAACACCATAAAATTAAACATACAACTTCCAAAGATATTACTTACGGCAATATCGGGACTTTTGGCTATGGTAACAGAGCTTATACCTGTAATAAGTTCAGGAAGTGACGTAATTGACGCCACAAAAATCACCCCGAATAGACTTCTACCAAGATTAAACTTCTCAGCTAAAATATCCCCATATATAAGAAGATTCCTCCCGGAATAAAACACAACGACAACAAGGGCAAGAAAAGCTATGTAGAGAACCATTTTTTCACCTCTATAAGAAGAAAAAATACGATACCGCTTGCAAAAATATAACCCCAGTCAAGAAGTGTTAAAGGAACAGTGTTTAAAATACCGGGAATCAGATAAACCGCTATAAGTTGCAGAACAAAACCCACAAATATCGCAAGAAACATATAAGGGTTCACCTTAAATGTTTCAACAACATTTAAAAAAAACGGTTTCTCTTTTATCGACTGAATACCGTTAAACCACTGAATAACAACAAGAGAAGTAAAAGCTACCGTATTTGCTTTCTCATAATTTGAATGACCCAAGAGATAAACAAAAATCCCAACGACAAGAATTCCCATTAAAACAGCTGCAAATGCAGTATCTTTTAGCTGCTTTCTATCAAAAAAAGCTTCTTCCGGCTTTTTCGGTTTGTCTTCCATAGGATCTTTATCACTTTTACCAAATGCGAAAGTTTTATCTTGAACACCCTCTGTAACAAGATTTATCCATAGGATTTGAACAGGCTGAAGAGGAAGGGGAAGATTAAGGAAAAAACCTGAAGTAACAACAAAAATCTCTCCGAAACTGCAGGAAAGAAGATAGTAAATAGCTTTTCTTATATTTTTCGCTATCTCTCTTCCAGTTTTTACGGCATCAACTATTATAGAAAGATTGTTATCGGTAATAACCATTTTGGCAACCTCTCTTGCTGCCTGACTTCCACCTCCCATGGCTATTCCGAGATCTGCCGCCTTTAAAGCCGGCACATCATTAACTCCGTCTCCAGTAACGGCTACAACTTCTTTTGCAGCCTGAAGAACTCTAACAATTCTATATTTATTGTCCGGAGTAGCTCTTGCAACTACTGCCGTTTTCTTTAATACTTTAAAAAGCTCTTCATCTGTCATTTTATCTATATCGGTACCCTTTAAAACCTGCTCTTTTTCCTTCAAAATATCAACGGAACGGGCTATCGCAGCGGCAGTTGAAGGGTTATCTCCGGTAACCATAACAACCCTTATTCCAGCTTTTCTTGCAACATTTACAGCTTCTTTAACCCCATCCTTCGGCGGGTCTATAAATCCTACAAGTCCAACTATTTTTAAAGTTAAACTATCTATTGAGAAATCATCTCCCGAAACATCGGCAACTCCAAAAGCAAGAACCCTTAAACCTTGAGATGCAAGCTCATCGTGAAGCCCTGAAAGTTTCTTAACAGCTTCATCCTTTAAAGAAAATTCTGAAAGAGACTCAAAAGCACCTTTTACAAGAATCTGTCTCTTACCATCAACCTCTACTGCAACAGCCATAAGTCTTTTCTTCGTATCAAAAGGGTACTCCCAGAGCTTAACAGCTTTTTGCCTCAAAAGTCTCCAGTTTATACTTTCTTTTTCAAGCCACCTCAACAAAGCTATCTCAAGGGGATCTCCTTTCTCTCCGTCAGAATCGTTACATAGAGCCGCAACGTTATAAAGCTCCTCTTTATCAACGGCAAAAGTTGAATAGACCTTTAGTTTGCCTTCCGTTATTGTTCCGGTTTTATCTGAAATTATATATGTTGAACTACCAAGAGTTTCCACAGCAGGAAGATATTTAACAAGAACCTTTTTCTTTGAAAGGAAAACCGCTCCCATAACAAGAACAAAAGTAATAACGAGAGGGAGACCTTCCGGCACAGCTGAAACAAGCTCTGCAATGATAAGCATAATCACATCATAAATATCTCTCTTTTCAAGCAGGGCAACAACAAGGATAACTGCAAGAATAGAAAAAAGCACCACCATCCATCTTTTGGAAAAAATCTGAAGAGCACGAGTTAAGGGAGATTCTGGAGAAGACTCTTTTGCCCTTTCAGCAATCTTTCCTATTTCAGTATTTTTTCCAGTGGCAAAAACAGCACCTAAAGCCTTTCCCCTTACAACAACAGTTCCTTTAAAAGCAACATTCTCCCTTTTATAAATTGGAGTATCTTCTTCATGAACAACATCAGCATTCTTCTCAACGGGAACAGATTCTCCTGTAAGTATCGCCTCATCAACTAAAAGTCCCGTTGATTTTATAAGCCTTATATCCGCAGGAACAACATCCCCCTCACCAAGAATTACTATATCTCCGGGCACAACATGAGAAACAGGTATCTCTATCTCTTTTCCATCCCTTAGAACAACTGTTCTCTCCTCCGCAAGCTTTTGAAGCGCTTCCATCGAAGAGATAGCCTTTATCTCCTGCCAGAAACCAAGAATACCATTAAAGAGAATAATAAAAACGATGATCAGGGAATCCTTGGCATGTCCCATAACCGCTGTTAATACAGCAGCACCTATCAAAATAAAAACAAGGGGATTATTAAACTGTCTTAACAAAATCTGCCACTTTTTTATCTCTTCTTTTCTAAGAACATTATACCCATAGGCCTTTAAACGTTCTTTTACCTCATTATGGAATAAACCTTTTAAAGATGTTTTTAATTTTCTAAGGGTGTCATCAACGGAAAGGGTATGGAAAAGGGACATAAAACCTCCTAACAGGCAAGGTAAAATTTCAGTATATTTTAATTATATTATACAGGGCATCTCTTTCAACCGGTATTTTACCGGCTTCCTTTATAAGCCTGATAAGCCTTTCTTTAGGCATGTATTTTCCGGCCTTTGCCCCTGCCGCCTGTGTTATCTCCTCTTCAACGACAGTTCCGTCAAGGTCATCAACACCATAAAACAGTGAAAGCTGGGCAACCTTTTCACCTAACATTATCCAGTAAGCCTTAATATGGTCAAAATTATCAAGAAGAAGCCTTGATACGGCAAGTGTTTTTATCTCATCAACAGCAGTTGTATATTCAGCCCCTTCTACCTGAGTATTCACGGGATGAAAAGAAAGAGGAATAAAGGCTTGAAAACCACCTGTCTCATCCTGAGTTTCTCTCAACATCAAAATGTGCTCCACCCTGTCTTTATAAATTTCCACATGACCAAAAAGCATCGTCGCATTTGTTTTTATTCCCAATTTGTGGGCTACTTTGTGAATATCAAGATACTCTCCTGCTGAAATTTTTTCAGGACATAGCTTATCCCTTATTACAGTATTGAAAATCTCTCCACCGCCACCTGGCATTGAAGAAAGTCCAGCTTCCTTAAATTCTTTTAAGGTATCTTTTACGCTTTTACCGCCTCTTTCGGCTATATACTTTATCTCTTCAGCCGTAAAAGCCTTTATCTGAATCTGAGGATAAGTCTCTTTTACTCTTTTAATCATCTCAAGATAATAATCATAACCCCAATCAGGATGTAAACCTCCGACTATATGAACCTCTGTTACCTCTTCAAGATTTAAAGATGCAAGTTTTTCAAGGATTTTTTCTATTGAAAGCTCGTAGGCTCCTTCATCCCCCTTATCCTTACGAAACGCACAAAACTTACACGTCCCTACACAAATATTCGTTGGAGTTATATGAACATTAACATTAAAATAAACATTATCTCCGTTTTTTTTCCTATTCACATAATCAGCAATATAGCCCAATGAGATCAAATCATTACTTTTAAAAAGCTTTAAACCGTCTTCAAAATCAAGCCGCTCTCCTGAAAAAATCTTTTCCGCAACAGGAATCAACCTTCTATCTTTAATAAAGTTAATTATCCCTTCCATTACTTTTCTCCATAGTAAACATTAACAACATTATAGACAGAGTCCCTTTCAACGGGAATTTTCCCTGCTTCCTTTATGAGATTTATAAGCCGGTTCTTTGGCATGTAACTTCCCGTATCTGCACCTGCACAGCGGGTTATCTCCTCCTCGACAACCGTTCCGTCAAGGTCATCAACACCAAAGAAAAGAGAAGTCTGTGCAAGTTTCTCTCCAAGCATTATCCAGAAAGCTCTTATATGAGGAAAATTATCAAGTAAGAGCCTTGACACGGCGAGCATTTTCAAATCATCAAACCCTGTGGTTTTCTTTCCGCCAAGAGCCGTATTTTCAGGATGGTAAGCAAAAGAAAGAAAAGCCTGAAAACCTCCCGTCTCATCTTGAGCTTCCCGAAGCATAAGAAGATGCTCCACCCTGTCTTTGTAAGACTCAACATGACCATAAAGAATAGAAGCGTTGCTTTTTAATCCAAATCTGTGAGCAATTTTGTGAATTTCAAGGTACCTTTGGGCTGTGAGCTTTTCAGGACACAGAGAGTTTCTAATCTTTTTGTTAAAAATTTCAGCTCCACCGGCAGGAATGGAACCAAGCCCCGCCTTTACAAGGTCAAGCAGAACCTCCTCTATATCTTTTTCAGCTATTCTGGAAAGATAATCTATCTCTTCTGCAGTAAAAGCCTGAATATTTATTAGAGGAAAGGCTTTGTGAAGCTCCCTTATCATCCCGATATAGTAATCGTAACTCCAATCAGGGTGTAAACCTCCGACAAGATGAATTTCAGTAATTCCCTTCTCAATGTAATCTTTTGCCTTATTTAAAACATCCTCTATTGAAAGCTCATAAGCCCCTTTATCCCCTTTATCTTTACGAAACGCACAAAACTTACAATTACCGATACAGATATTTGTCGGATTTATGTGCCTATTAACAACCAAATAAACAAACTCTCCATTCCTCTTCTCATTAACATAACTTGCAAGTTTTCCAAGTGCAAGAATATCCGTTGTCTTAAAAAGTTTTAGGCCGTCTTCAAATGTTAACCGCTCTCCCGATTCTATCTTTTCATAAATTCTCAATAGCGCCTTATCTTCCGCAAATATTTCAATATCTTTTTTCAAGCTCATCCATCAACCCTTTACCTTTTATGAACTCTATCAATCTTCCTATTCTCTCCACAGTTTCATCACCTAAATGGTGTTCCAATAAGCATCCCTCAACTTCCGCTATCTCTCCCGGAAGTTTAAGAATTTCTCTCATGAATTCTTCAAGAACTCTATGTTTTTGCAATAATCGTTGAGCGTACTCCCTACCTTTTAAAGTTATTTTAACAGTACCATAAGGTTCATAATCTATAAATCCTCTCTCGGAAAGTTTTTTTAAAACATCGGACACCGTAGGCATTCTTACGCTTCGCTCGGAAGCTATATCTTTAACTCTGGCGACACCTACCTCTTTTTCAAGAATGTAGATGGTTTCCAAATAATCTTCCAATCTCGGAGGAAGTTTTTCACATTGCTGCTTCATTAAATTTTATCCTTTCAATTTCAAGATTTTTATAGATTTTATCATAGCAACAACTTTCCCTCCTAGAATAAACAACAGTTAGCAAAATCACTGCCATTTTTTCTAAAAAAACTAACACTTTATTAACATTCTGATACAAAAAATTGCACACTACTACAATTAGCATATAATTGAAGGTTGCAACCCTAAAACTTTCAGGAGGCAAAGGAGCCTTGATTGGGAAAATCGTTCTAAAGGAGGAGTGGAAATGGCCAAGACTCTCGGCGTCCACATTGTAGCGGACATGTATGGATGTGATTCGGAAGTTCTTAAATCAGCCGACAAAATGGCTGAAATTTTTGAAGGTGCAGCAAAGGAAGCAAATCTCAACAAACTATCTTCTCACTTTCATCAGTTTTACCCCCACGGAGCAACCGGGGTAATAGTAATATCCGAATCTCACCTTTCTTTTCACACGTGGCCTGAACACGGATACGTTGCAATAGATGTTTACACGTGCGGAGACCACTCTCTTGCATTTAAAGCTTTTGACTACATTACGAAAAAACTTAACCCGGAAAGAGTGGAAAAAGAAGTACATTTCAGAGGGGTGATTGATGAAAGTGAGGAGGTGGAATTTGTTTCATCCTCACCAAGCTATTCCTGCGAAACATAGTAAAGGCGGGGAACGTTCCCCGCTCTTTATTTTTCAAGCTTTTTCTCGATTTTTTCCTGTTTCAATTTACAATTTATACACAACTCCGCAACAGGTCGCAACATTAACCGTTCATAAGAGATACATTTTCCACATTCCTCGCATATTCCGTAAGTTCCCTCTTCTATTTTCCCAAGAGCTTTTTCTATCTTTTTAAGATATTTGGCCTCTCTGTCCCTTATTCTCATCTCAAAAGTTCTTAAAATCTCCTCAGTGGACATATCAACCAAATCGCCGACTTCCCTTTCACTGCTTGCTTCTTCCAAAATGCCTCTTTTAATATCTTCTATAAGTTCTTTTCTCTTCTCTTCAAGAATTTCCTTTAATTCTTTTATATGTTCCGGAGTAAGGCATCTGTTCTTTTCCATAAGGGATTCCTCCGTTTATTTTGGAAGTAATGTAAAAACAATTATCAATATTGTCAACAACTTATCTTATTTTCAAGAAACTCAAAGAAAGAAGCGCTAAAACTATAGAGATTATCCAAAATCTAACGGTAATTTTAGGCTCTTCCCATCCCTTTTTTTCAAAATGATGATGGATAGGTGCCATAAGAAAAACCCTACGTCCCTGTCCAAACTTCTTCTTAGTATATTTAAAGTAGAACCTCTGAATAAGAACCGAAACGGTCTCCATAACAAACACTCCTCCGGCTACGGCAAGAACAAACTCCTGCTTAACAATCACGGCCACGGTTCCAATGAGAGCTCCAAGAGCAAGAGAACCCACATCTCCCATAAAAACTTCCGCAGGATAAGTGTTAAACCAGAGAAAAACCAACGACGCACCTATCACTGCTCCACAAACAATTGAAAGCTCACCTGCACCGGCGATATAAGGAAGATGCAAATAGTTAGAAAACTTAACATGACCGGTAACATAAGAGTAAACAAGAAATACCAAAAAGGTCGTTATCACCGGCCCTATGGCAAGACCGTCAAGACCATCCGTCAAATTAACCGCATTTGAAGCTCCTATAACAACAAACATCACCCAAGGTATAAATAAAATCCCCAAATCCAGATGAAGATTTTTAAATATAGGAAAGTATAAAATCGTTGAAAAACCGGAAATATAAAGGATAAAAGCGATAGCAAAAGAGACAACTATCTGAGAAAGAAGTTTCTTTTTTTCAGATATACCTTCCGGATTCTTAAATTTTGCCTTTATGTAATCATCAACAAAACCTATAACTCCAAAACCAACAACAGAAAACAAGGAAAGCCACACAAAAATATTTCCGAGACGATTCCATAACAAAATCGCAAGGATAAAAGCAGACAGTATAAGAACTCCACCCATTGTAGGAACATGCTTTTTCTTATGCGTATCCGGCATAAACTCTTTTATAGTTTGCTCAAACTGCATATCATCAAGAAACTTTTTCAACTTCGGGTATATAAAAAAACCGGCGATGATAGCAGTTATAGTAGCATAAACGAGACGAAAGGTTATATACTTAAAGATGTTTATTCCTAAAATCTTATAAAAAAGCCAGTAAAACATAGAACACTCCTACGGATAAAACTTTGGAATGTAATTTTATACTTTGTTTTTTCAATAAAACAGATCAAAACAATGGTAAAATGAAAAAACTCACGATAAATTTAAGTATAGCGGGGAAAACCTAATTCGGAAGAGGTGAAAATGCCTATAAAAGATATTATGGTTAAAAATGTCGTAACTGCAGACCCTAATGAACCTATCGAATCTATTATTGAGAAATTTTACTCCAAAAATATAGGCTGTGTAATAATAACCGAAAATGAAAAAATTTTAGGAATAATCACCGACAGAGATATCGCAATAAGAGGACTGGGTAAATCTTCAAAAATACCGGTTAAAGAGATAATGACCACAAAAATCGTAACGGCAACAGAAGAGGAGGGAATTTTTAACCTGACCAAAAAGTTCAGGAACTACGGCATAAGAAGAATCCCGATAGTTGACAAAAGCGGCGAACTGAAAGGTATAATTTCCATAGATGATATTTTGGAGCTTCTCGCAACGGAATTTGCCAATTTAGCCGGAGCAATAAGGAGTTTGTAGTATATGTATAAAGTTGACCTTGAACTTTTTGAAGGACCGTTAGATCTCCTAATATACCTTATAAAAAAGAGAGAAGTAAGCATCTACAACATTCCCATATCGGAAATCACCGAAGAATTCCTTCATTTTATAGAAACCATGCGCGAATTAAATATCCCTCTCGCATCGGAATTTATAGTGATGGCTGCTACCCTAACAAAAATAAAATCGGAAATGCTTATCCCAAGAGAAGAGGAATATGATCCGAGAAAAACGATAGTCCAGGCTATAGAAGAATATCTGAAAATCAAAAAAGGGGTAAAAAAATTAGAAGATTTTGAAAACGCACATGCGGAAAAATTTTCAAACAACATCGCCGATATAGTTTTTAATTTTCAGGATAAGGTAAAAATTGACAACACCATAGAAGACCTTGAAAATGCACTTTCAAGTCTCCTTGAGAAAAAAAATGACAAACAGGAGATAGGAATTTCCCTTAACAGTGAAAAATTTAAGGTATCTGCCAAAATAGAACAGCTAAGAAACATCTTTAAGAAAAAAGACACCGTGAAGTTTTCGGAACTTTCACGAAAATCATCATGTAAACTTGAAACTATTGTATATTTTTTGGCAATTCTTGAACTGTGTAAAATCGGTGAAGCGGCAGTACATCAAGGAGAAAACGAAATAATAGTATCAAGAATCTGTAAGCTTCTCACCGATAATCTCCTGCTTACTCTTCAAAGTGAAAACCCTATAGAGGTAGGAAACCCTATCTAAAGGAACTCCTGAGAACTCAACGACAATATCAACGGGAAGCCCTCTCTTTATTAACCTGTAAGCATAATTTTCACGAAAATCAATAATAGAAAACGGTTTTCCAACAATTCGAAAAAATATAACCTTCAAACTTTTTCTTTTAATATTCAGAGAAATTAATCCGCTATTTTTATCTTCCGATTCTCTAAAAATTTCAACAAGCTCAGTATCCACAATCAACCGTTTAATACCCGTTTCAAAAATTGCGGGAATTTTATCTATATAACTTAAACGAAAGCTCCCCAATCTCTCTATCTCCGCCGGCTTCAAGCCGAGAAAAAGCATAATATAAAGAGAGACTTTTATATCCGTTTTCCGCCTTATTCCCACTTTTAAAAGAAGTTCTTGAAACATCTCCTTAGATATCTCTCTAAACTCCCTAAACTCCCCTTCCTGAAAACTCCCAACATCAATTTTAACCCTCCTTTTTAAAAGAAAAGACAGATACCTGGAAATTCCGGAAATAGCTGTAGAAATACTTCTTCTGGTCTTATATGAAGACGAAAGAAAAGAGATAAGCTTCTCGCTATCAAATTTCTTCTCCTCAAAACCGTAAAATCTCAAAAACAGTTGGAACTTTTCAACCGATTTAAGGTAGGTAGAAATAGAACTTTGGGAATATCCATTTTCTAAAAGAAATTCTCTAAACTTTTCAGCATTTTTTTGCATAGGCATTAATCCTTAACTAATAGTTGGTAATGAACAATTATATCCGAAACGTTAAGAAATTGTGATTGAAGGTTAAGAAGTGACCAAATAAGATTTTATAAAGAAGACTTGGAAAACAGAAGGAAGAATATGGAATTTTTTAACATATCAATACATGATGTCACGAAAAGTTCTCTTGGAAAAGTAGAGAAACTAAAAGCTATTCTTACAGAGGAGGGAATTACGAAAATTTCCTATCTGCTGGTACCTAAATATCATGAAAAGGAAGAATTAACAGATATAAAAGAAGTTTTACCGGAACTTCTCAAAAACGGAGAAGCAATTTTACACGGATATACCCACAAAGGAAAGGAGTATTTTAAATTCTCACCAATGAAATTGTTCACATCAAATGAAGGAGAATTTATATCTTTCCAAAATCTTGAAAAACGAATCGAAAACGGGACCGAAATTCTAAAACAGCTAAATATCTCTCCATCCGGATTTATTCCGCCTGCCTGGCTTATAAAAAGTAAAACGATAAAAATTTTAAAAAAGAAAGGATTTGAATTCACAACAAACAGGTATTTTATTTTTGACCTAAAAAAAGCCCGGAAAATCTTCTCTCCTGTCATCTCTTTCAGTTGTAGAGAACCTATTCAACGAATATCAAAAGAAACCTTTCTGCTTCAAACAGACCTCTATGCAAGATTTTTGAAAGCAATAAGAATAGCTATTCATCCTTGCGATGCTGACGACAGAGAAAAGATTGAAATCATAAGAAAAGGAATAAAAGATCTAAAAAAACTCGGGGAAAACGCGTTTTTAAAAGAAATAATAGAGGGAGGATAAAATGATTAAAGTCGATATGCACCTTCACTCAATAGCATCAAACAGACCGGCAGGCTTTCTTTCCGAAAAATTTGGAATATGTGAAAGTTATTCGAAACCGAAAACACTTTACGAAAAACTAATCGGATATGGCATGACTCTTCTCACTCTAACTGACCACGACTCCATAGACAGTTGCCTTGAGATAGCCCACCTTCCCGGTGTATTTATCAGTGAAGAGGTAACAACCTACTTCCCGGAAGACAGATGCAAAATTCATCTACTTGCTTACGATATAGATGAAAAAATCCACTCGGAAATCCAGAAGCTTAGAGAAAACGTTTACAATC
>JALSLT010000116.1 GCA_026988135.1 Desulfurobacterium sp. | reverse complement strand
AACTCCAATACCCAAAAATTCTCCGGATTCATTAAGAACTGTATATTTCTTATTATCACCAAGACCCAATTTTACTTTCCTGCCGTGCTTAAACCATTCAGACATTTGAAAATCAAGAGTCAATTTTTTAAACGGCAAGATATCACTTACAGATTTCAAATAATTTTCTACATTTTCTTTGGAAAGAGAAGAAAGCTCTACTGCCTTTTTCACATCTACATTTCCAATGGAAATTCTTCTTAAAGCAGAAACAATTGCGTTGGTTCCAAAAGATAAGCCTATATCATGAATTAAAGATCTAATATAAGTACCGGAAGAACAACAAACTTTCATCGAAAAATCAGGGAACTCAAAACTTAAAAGGTCAATTTGATAAATTTGAACCTTCCTCGAAGAAAGTTTAACTTTCTCCCCTTTTCGTGCAAGCTCATACGCCCTCTTTCCATCAACTCTAATAGCAGAAAAAGGAGGAGGAACCTGCTCTACATCCCCTTCAAACCTGACAACAACTCCTTTCATTTCAGTGTCAGATATAGAACTAACCGGTACTTTTTTCACATTACCATCTATATCATAAGTATCACTTAAAAAACCAAACCGCCCCGAAACTTCATAACATTTATCCTGCTTCAACAAGTACTCCCCAAATCTAGTAGCTTTTCCCACTGAAACAATCAAAAGGCCAGTTGCAAGCGGATCAAGAGTCCCCGTATGCCCGACCTTTGTCTTTTTAGGTAAAAGCCTACGGATATACCTTACCACATCAAAAGAGGTAATACCCGAAGGCTTATCCACAAACAGAAATCCTGTCATCTACTCTCTTTTCTTCTGAAATAGATCAAACCAACTGTTACAAAAGGCAACAGCAAATCAAAGCCAATAGTTCCTGAAGGCGAAATGGAACAGGAACCACCAGACTCTGGAATATTTTCTGTTGTAACTGTTTCGTTGGTTGTATTATTATCAGTTGTTGTATTAGTAACAGTACCGTTAATAGTTCCATTATCCGTCGTTATAGTTCCATTATCTAATGTTCCCGAAGCTAAATCTTTCACTTCTGCATTTAATAAAACAACTTGTTTAGGTAAATCTAAAGAATTGGTGAAAATTTCAAAAGGAATAACAACAGTTCCAGAACTCACAGGGGAATATTGAAGATTAACCGTTAATTTATCGCCTGGCTCCATTGTAATTGGAGCATTAATATCAACAAAATTTGTAGCACTATCTTGATATATAGTACTAATAGACACGCCCTTCTCTGTAAGTTCACTAATATTAAAACCTGTTATCGTTAAAGCTGTTGTTCCATTATTAACGATAAAAAACGACTCCTGATTTATATCTCCCACAGTAAAATTTCCAAAATCAATAAATACAGGAGTAGAAAGAGATGCATCTCCCGAAACAACGGTGGCAGAACAGTTTATAGTCGCAAATGTTTCTGTAGAATTTGTTGTTATTAGTTCAAAAGACGTAGAATAATTTCCTGTCTCAACATACTGTTCAGGAAAACCTACAATAATTTCAAGCTGCTCTCCCGGCTGAATTAATACTGGATTATCATTTTGCGTTATCTGACCAGTATCAGGATCAAAAGCAATTCTTGCACTATTCCCTTGAGAGTTTATATGTATGAGATCCTGTATATAAAAAGGTGACTCTTCAGTCTCAGGGATGTTTGAGATGGAAAAATTATCACTTCCAGTATTTTGCAGATAAATTACCTGATAACTTTTCTCTATAGTAGCTGTAACATTTCCAAAATCAACATTGATACTGCTACCGGGAACTCCAACATTCAAAGTATAAGAAGCAAAAGCCTCACTTGGTAATAACAAGCCCGAAACTAAAAAAAATAGAAATATAATCCTCAAAAAAATTTTTCTCATTTTCCACCTCCCCCTATTCCGTTCCCAGTAGAAATAACTTTTGGAGTTATAAATATAAGAAGTTGCGAATTTGAATTTTTTACAACTTCATTTTTAAACAACCATCCAAGTAAGGGTATCTTTGAAAGTAAGGGAATTCCCGCTTTACTCTTGGATTTCTCCTGCTCATAAATACCACCTATCACAAGTGTATCTCCATTATTCACCATAATCTGAGTCTTAACATTTCTTGTATCAATTGCAGGCTCTGTATTTCCGGTTATGGCCACATAATCGTAATTCGGCTTATCTTTCTTTATCTCAAGATTAAGCATTATTCTTTCATTATTTGTAACATGAGGCTTAACCTTAAGTATAAGAGATGCTTTCTTAAATTCAGTAGAAATATTTCCGTTTTCATCTATTACTTTATATGGAATCTCCATTCCCTTCTCTATTACAGCTTCTTTGTTATCAAGAGTAACAACCTTTGGCTGGGAAACAAGTTTTCCATCACCTGTTAACTCCGAAGCTTTAATAGCAAGTTCAGCTCTTAAACTCTGATCTTTCTTTAAAATACCAACAGCAAGAGTATAAGGCTGTGTTGCTATAGTTGCCGCATTACCTAATGCAGAAGTAGTAATACCGGGAATTGTTACAGCATCATTAGCCTGAAAACTACCGGATCTATAAGTTTCAGAACCTGAACCCCATAAAGCAAAATTCCAGTTAACTCCAAGCTGCTTTTCAAAACTGGTATCTATTAAAACTATTCTTGCCTCTATAGAAACCTGCCTGGTCATTTTATCAGTATGTTTAACAATATCCATGATTTTCTTATAGTGATCCTCGGTTACTTTTAATATCAAACTATTTGTTCTTTCATCGATTTCAACTAACTCTTTTGTTTTTAATTTTTTCCCTTTATTATCAATATTCCCAAGATAACTTTTGACTATTTTTGCCACTTCTTCGGCATAAGCGTAATTTAAAGAAACTATATAAGTATTTACAGGCTCATATGCCGTCTCTTCCAATATTCTCTTTTTAGAAGTTATACGTAAATAGTTATCATCTCTCAGATAAGTAAACCCAAGAGGCTCTATAACCGCTTTAAGAGCATCTTTCCAATCAACGGGAGTTAAGAACCTAATGGAAACTTTTCCTTTAACTTCGGGATCAAAAACAACATTGACTCCCACCATATCGGCTATTGCTCTAACAACCGTTCTAACATCAGTATTTGCAAAATCAAGCTTTATCTTTTTGCTTTTCAATTCAGAGCCATTGGAAAGATTTCTGGTGGTAAAGTTAAGGAAATTAACTTCATATCCATTTCCACTATTTACAATCTGTGCAGGCAAATCGGTTTTCAAATATAACTCAAGATAAGAAGCTTTGGATGTTGAATAGGTTTTGACTCTATCTACATATGAAGAATTTAACTTTTTCTCCATGGTTTTAAAGACCGGCTTCTTTGAAATAAAAATGATCTTTCTTTTCTCTTTTAAAATTCGGAAAGGAATATCGGTTTTCAGGTCGAGAACAACACCGGTTGCTGTCTTCTTAATCTCCGGAAGAAGATACTTATCAGGTACTATAAGAATTGTTGTAACTTTCGGATAAGCAACATACGATATGTCAACTTTCGTATCGGGAACCACTTTCACTTCCGTACCCAAAGAAGTCGGAGCTATATCGACAACTTTAACAATACCATCCTGCTTTCCAAAAACCTTTCTACTATCAGTTTTACAGTTATTAAGAAGTAACTTAACTATTCCATTATCAGTGCTTTTTTCAACCTCACATTTCCCATCGGTTTTAAATATGAGCCTTAACGCACCATTAACGTTAATAAGATTGATATCGGAAATGGTAGCAGCTACGGAAGCTGAAGATATCATAGCAAAAACCGTAAATGTATGGATTAACTTTCTCATTTTCCTTCCCCCGTGTTAAAATTAACAGTAACTAATTTGGAAACAAGCTTCTCACCTTGCTTTTCATAAACTTTAATTATTAACTTCTGAGGTTGCACTTTCACGATTCTTGCATTAACATCCACCGAATCCCCCGGCGAAAGTATATAAACTTTCCCTGTAGAAGAATCAACAGCAACAACTTTTAAATTTTGAACATCCCCGATTACACCTTGAAAGGTTAAATTTTCCATAGGGGGAATTGACAGTTTGAAAAGATGCGGCTTTCTCACTATCTTAACCTTAACTCCCCTTTTTTTCCGAGCTTCTAAAACCTTTCTTTTAATCTCGGCAATTTCTCGAACTTTTAACGGGTCAACAAATGGGTCAATATAAGCAAAACCCTCTTTAGCTAAAATAAAAACAGCAACCGGAATCAATAAAAAAATCTTTAAAAGTCTCATAAGCTACCTCTTTAACGTATAAGCATTTAGTTTAAGGTTAATCTGAAGTGTATAAGGATATATGAAAATTGACCTTTTTTCTTTTTTTCCATCGGTTTCGATTTCTATCTCTTTCTTTTTAGGATCAAGCGCCACCATAGAAATAGTCCCAAAAGTCATCACCCTTTTTGCTTTAACAATATTTTCACACCAAGATATAAAATTCGGATATCTGGAACTTAAAATTACAGAATAATCAATAGTTTTATAATACTCGTTTTCTTTCTCCTTTCCTCGTTTAATCATTTCAACTTTTGTGCTCTTTACACTTTCAGCTATTGCTTTTATTATATTGCTTACAGCCTCTTTGCCTGTTGGAAGTTCAGATTCAAGCTTAGCTATAGCATCTTTAAGCTGAGCAATTTCCTTATTAAGAGCATCTCTTCGTTTTTCAACTATTTTAAGTTTTGCAACTCGTGTTCTTTTCTGCTCTACCTGCATGGAAAGTTGCTTTATTCTCATTTCAATAGGATCAAGAACTTGCATTTTATACACAAAGATAATAGCAATAAGTAAAAAAAGATAACCTATCCACTTCTGCCACTTTGGAATTTCCGTCCATCTATCTTTTAAATCCTCTATCAAACCTTCGAAAGCCATCACTTCATCTCCACATTAAACCTAAATTTATAATACTTATAAGTTTTTCCGGTACTTTTAGAAGTATATTCTTCATAAACGGTGTCTTTAAATGTCACATTCCCAAGGTTTTCTTCAATATTTTTGAGAAATTGAGAAATAATCTTAAGATTATAAGCTTCTCCTTCTATGAAAACTTTATTTCCATCCTGCTTCAAGCCCTTCAACCAAACCTCGGAAGGAATATTTCTTCTATCTGCAAAAAAATAAACAAACTGCGACACTTTTCGCTTATTATCCAGTTCGGAAATAATTTCCATCTTCTTTTTCAGTCTTGTCCTTTCCTGTAGAAGTTTTTTCTCATCAGACTGAACCTTTTTTAACCTGGCAAGCTCTCTGTCAAGCTTTAAACTTTCCCTTTTCAAAATAGTCTCTCTGTTTTTAAGCTGACCTACGTACCAAAAAAGGCCTCCAGAAACAAGAAAGGCTATCAATAGAGCAAGCACTATATCTGGCTTTAAAACTTTCTCTATTAAACTTTCTTCTTTCTCTAAAAAATTAAACCTTAGCATTTTCATCACCCTTATATCTTAGACTTAATCCACAGGCCACAGCATGTTCAGTATTTTCAACTACTTCTGCAAAACTAAAAG
>JALSLT010000115.1 GCA_026988135.1 Desulfurobacterium sp. | reverse complement strand
GATTGGCTTCTCCACTTTCCTTAAATACAGGATTGAAAATAAACCTGCTATCAAGTTCTCCTCCGGTATAGGTAACCTGAAATGCAGGATTAATAAGAGAATCAAAATTCAAAGTGACATTTCCGTAAATTGTTGCATTATCAGATTTTTTTCCTGTTCCGATTCCTCTTATTCCGTAAACAAGGGGGATTTTCTCTGTTACAATGACAGGAATTCCATAGATATAGAATGTTTGTTTATATTTCAGTTCCTCATACCATACTTCATGTTTATTAAATTCTTTTTTAAACTCAGCGATAAATGTTCCGTTAACAGATAAATTGCAACCTGTATTAAGGTAAGCACTTGTGATTGAAACATCAACATCGTCCCATGATACACTTGCTTTCCATGAGTATGTAAAGTCAACAAACGGTTCTATTTCAATTGTGCCGTTTAGTGTTGTAGCATTTCCACTATCAAAATGGACTGGGCCAAAGGTATCATTGTATGTTTCGCTCCATCCAAAATAACCTGAATTACTATAAGAAAGTCTGGTAATATCTGTTTTAGGTAAGACATAAGCAGTTTTTGTGTTGAAGTCAAGAACAATTTTCTGTGTTTTAGAATCGTATGGAATTTCCTTCCCGTCAGAAAGAATTATAGAACTTGAAATAAGCTTTACATCATCTGATGGAATGGTGGAAATATAACCATCTGTAAATATATCTGTAAGCTCAATGTAGGAGGTTTTAAGTGTGAAAACTGTTTCATTTCCAGAAATTCCTGTTATTTTTCTAAAAAATACAGGGTCATTTTTATTTACTACAACTGCAAGTGTTCCACCTTCTTTAAGCGCTTTAGCTATATCTTCGTATAAAGTTTTATTTTCGGTACGGACATCAAAACTGTCAAGCAGTGTGGAGTTTAAAGGAATTTCACTTTCTTTCAGGTTAATAATGGAAGATGACAGATCAAAAATTTTCACATTATCGGGGCGAACCATCTCTTTGACAACCACAGGAGCGACTATCCTGTCATCGTTTAATTCTTTGATAAAACAGGTATTCCCCTTAAAAGAATCACACCCCATCCAGCCAATAAATTTATTTCCATTTTTTACTTCATCTACCTTTATTACTATATTTTTACTTTCTTTTGGAAGATAAGCGATATCGGGACGAACAGAATCATCATCCACTGATAAGCTAAGAGATATATCTTCCTCAGAATAAGCGAGATTAAATTTAACTTTGTTTCTGAGTTCAAGAAATCTTTTATCCCCAGGATGAAAATCGGAGCGGGAAGCAATAAGAACAGCTTTTGATATGATCTCTTTCTCATCTCCTTTTAGATAATATTCTGCAAGTTTCCTGTAATCAATGTCCCCATACAACCACGACGGTCTATTTAATGGAGAAAAGGATAAAACCTCTTTATACTCTGTAGCTCCCAGAACCTTTGAAAGAGTATCCAGTAACTCTCCAAAGTCACTGCTATTCCACGAACCTTCCGCAATTCTCGTTTTTAAAGGTTCAAGAAAATGGTAAATCATGTCGGAGAGCACTGTTACCCGTATTCCACCATTTTTAAGCTCTGAATATCTTACAAACGCCCTTAAAGTTCCATGATTTACAGTACATACCGAATCAAGAATACCATCATCGTTTTTATCAATATCACAGCCCCCGGAAACTTCCACCAATAGGAATTCATCATCCTCAACATCCAACTTTGATACATCAGGGAAAGCTCCATCACTGAGAGTTTTACTTATAAAAATGGGATCTTCTAAGTTTTTTAGAGAATAGATTCTAATTTCTGCATCTTTTAAAGGTCCAAGTAGTGCATAGCTTTTCTCCAAACTGAGAGTATAGGTTTGTACAGCGGAATCCCCTCCACTGCCTCCACATCCACTTAAAAATATTGCAATCGATAAAAGGAAAGATAGGAAATACTTCATAAGACCCTCCTTTTAAAATGATTTATTTTTCCTCCCGTTGATATATTTAAATTAGAAAAATTGCCGCTTACAACTTTTCTAATTTATTTAATAAGAATTACATTATCTCCCATCTTTAAATTATTAAAAAATTAAGGAGGGCAAGTTTTGTGCTGAAATTTTACTGGGAATGTTACAATTAGAAGAGGAATTTATTTAATTAAGACCGGGAGGCGAACAGATGAAAGCATTGAAAAAATATATTGAAAAACTATCCCTGCTTAGTGGAATTTCTGGAAGAGAAAGTTTTGTCAAAGAATATATGAAAAAAGAGTTAACCAGGTTTTGTGATGATGTTTATACCGATAGATTTGGCAACCTGATAGGAAAAATTGGCAACGGTAAAAGAAAATTTATGTTAGCTGCACACATGGACGAAATAGGTTTAATGGTCAAGTATATTGATGATAAGGGATTTTTAAAGTTTGTAAAGATAGGGGGAATAAATGACCAGATGCTTTTAAATCAAAAGGTTATTGTTCATACTGAGAAAGGAGATTACATCGGAGTTCTTGGCTCAAAACCGCCTCATAAGATGAAAGCGGAAGAGAAGAATAAACTGATAAAAGCGGAAAATATGTTCATAGATGTTGGAGCAAAAAGTAGAGAAGATGCAGAAAAAATGGGTATTGGAATAGGCTCCTGGATAACGTTTAAATCTGACTTCGATATTTTGGCAAATAACAGAGTAACCTGTAAAGCATTTGACGATAGGGTAGGCTGCGCTATTTTACTTTACCTTGCAAAAGAGCTTTCAGAAAATAAACCTGATTGTGAAGTTTATCTTGTCGGAACGGTTCAGGAAGAAGTTGGCTTAAAAGGTGCAAGGACTTCTGCTTTTGGAATCTATCCTGATATGGCGTTTGCCGTTGATGTAACCATATGTGGTGACCATCCCGGTATCTCTATGGAGGATGCTCCAGTGGAGATGGGAAAAGGACCTGTTTTTGGCATTGCTGATGCCGCAGGAAGAGGACTCATTTCTCATCCGGATGTTATAAAACTTGTTAAAAAGGTAGTTTCAAAATATGAAATTCCTGTTCAGTATGAAGTAGGAGACGGTGGAACAACAGATGCCACAGCAATCCAACTTACGAAAGAAGGTATTCCCACAGGTGTTATTTCTGTTCCTTCAAGATATATTCACACTCCTGTGGAAGTGATTGATATTGAGGACCTAAAAAGTACTGCAAAACTATTGCTAAAGATTATAGGTGAATTCTAATTGAAATAATGTTCAAAAAAATCTAATTCGGGGAGGAGGATCTATGCCCTCCCTAAAATTAAAAGTTTTCTTACGGTTTTAGCGCTTTATGCATTGCCTTATGTAAATTTAGTAATTCTTAAGTTTTTTACGTTTAGATAGAAATTTTCCTTATTAAAAAGTTTGCAAATAATGGCAAGTTATTTGACTAAAATTGAATGGAATGGATAACTCTTATTGCCAGATGAGCATAGCCAAAATTTTGTTACAAAATTGTTTATAATAAAATTTTATGGTTAATAGTTTTATGTTTACATCTTTTTAAAAGAATGACTGCATTTCTTGAAAAATATTCCTACAACAAACATTGTCGGAGTATAAAAAAAGATTTGCATCCGAAGAGCTCATGCTGTTTCCGATAATATTTTATAGTTAACTAAATTTCTCTCCCATAGCAAAAAAACGAATCTATTTGCTATTTATTTAATTTTTACTACGCAGTAATATGCTTAGATTGCCAAATGCAACACAGGGCAAATAAGAAGGCTACTTTATAGTTAACCATAAAACAATATGGTTAACTAACAAGAATCAAGGAAGAGAAACATCTAAATAGCATAATCTGCTCTCAAGCAAGTTTATTATCCTATACAAACAAGCATAGTTTTTTGAAAATTTATCAGACTATAGAAAATTGACATTTGTTATAGTGAATGGTAAAATTCTGAACAAGTAAATAAAGCTTGATATACAGTGGCTTGGAGGTTTAATGCTTCTTTCAAAAGCGGTGGAGCTGTTTTTAAACTTCAAATCAAAAGAGCTATCTGAAAGAACTATTAAAGAATACAAAAAGGACCTTTCCCTTTTCATAAATCTCATAGGTAATAAAGATGTTGAACTTGCAAAAACTGCTGATATTATGATTTTCAGGAGTAGTATGGATTGTAGTCCATCTCTTATAAATAGGAGAATTTCCGCTTTAAATTCCTTTTTTAACTTTCTTGTTGATATGGAGATTGTAAAAACAAATCCAGTGAAGCAATCTTTGAGGATAAAAAAAGTAAATCAAAAAGTTCCCGAAGCTCTTACCGATGAAGAAGTAGATAAAATCCTTTCTACTGCCGGAGAAAGATGTTATAGGGATTATCTAATAGTAAAAACTATTCTTTACTGCGGTTTGAGAATATCAGAACTTCTTTCCCTTAAAAAAAGTGATATTTTGAGAGTCAAAGGACATAAGGTTTTAAGGGTAATTGGAAAAGGTGGAAAAGAAAGATTTATTCCCCTTCCATCAAAATTTGCAAAAGAACTTGAAACTTATGCAAATTCCATAGATAAAGATAGCCTTTTCCCTTTAACCTATCAGGGGGCAAAGTATATTTTTAACAAAATAGCTGAAAAAACAGGAATTAAACTTCACCCACATAAATTAAGACACACTTTTGCCACTATTCTCGTTGATAAGGGTGTTGACATAAGGGTTATTCAAGCATTTTTAGGCCATGCTTCACCAAATACAACCGCAAGATATGCTAAAGTTAGAGATGATGTTATGTTTAAGGTAATTGAAAAAGTTTTTGCTTTGTGAAGAAAATGAATATTTGACTATTTAAATTAAATTTCATATCCTAATAGTAAATTTTCAACTCAAATAGGGAGGAAAAATGGGACTTATGGATATGCTAAATCAATTTGGAGGCAAAGCTTTACTGGAACAAGTAGCTCGACAGGCAGGCATTCCTTCTGAGAAAGCAGGAGATGTCGTTAAAATGCTAAGTGGCACTATGGTAAAGCAGGTAAAATCCAAAATTGAAGATCCAGGTGTTGATACCAGTGAGCTGGAAAATCTTCTAAAAAGCGGGAAGTACATGGAAATGCTTGAAAAGCCGGAGGAGCATATTAAAAATCCGAACATCAAAGACGAAGGCAACAAATTGTTGAGTTACATTACCGGTTCTAAAGATGCAAGTAGGCAAGTCGCTTCAGAAGTTGCAAGTAAAAGTGGTATTGATGTATCGGCGGTAAAATCTTTATTACCTATGCTTGCACCTTTTTTAATGGGTAGTTTAAGTAAGGGAATAAGCAGTAAAGGTGGAAACAGTTCAAAAGGCCTTCTTGGAATGCTTGATTTTGATAACGATGGAAGCATCATGGATGACATAACCAATATTGCCAAAAAATTCTTTTAAGATAGGGGGGGCTCCCCCTTTTTACCTTTAGCTTTCCTAAACACCTCAATTGTTTACTCTAATATTTTATAGTTAACAGTTACAAAGAACATAGAATCTTTCTTCTATTCTTTCCTATTTTTAGTCTTTTAAGAACTGCATCAAAATTTTTAATATGAAAGCTTAAATACAGGGACAGGTGTCAGTTTCAATTCCTTATAGGTACGCTTAAAACTGGATTTCCAATATTCAACTTATTTTAATAAGTATAGTTTCAATTCCTTAGAGGTACGCTTAAAACTGGGAGAGATAAAAAAAGAGATGGGAGAGATAAAAATA
>JALSLT010000114.1 GCA_026988135.1 Desulfurobacterium sp. | reverse complement strand
GCAATCGCAAGGTCAAAGCAGACAAACCTTGAAGGAAAAGCAGAGGCTATAAGAGAAAAAAACAAGAGGTTAAAGAATGAACATTCTGGAAAGAATCGTTAAGTTCAAAAAACAGGAAGTAGAAAGAAGAAAAAAAGAGATAAATTTTGATGCAATAAAGTGGCTATCTGAAACAACCGATGTGCAATTTGATTTTAAAAAAATCTTTCCTGAAAACAGAACCAACATAATTGCCGAAGTAAAAAAAGCCTCTCCATCAAAAGGGATAATCCGTGAAAACTTTAACCATATAGAAATAGCAAAAAACTACGAAAAGGGAGGTGCCGCTGCAATATCCGTCTTAACAGACACCGAATTTTTCAAAGGCTCCCCTCTTTACCTGAAAGAAATTGCTGAAACCGTAAATCTTCCAATTTTAAGAAAAGATTTCACAATAGACGAATTTCAAATATATGCAGCGAAAGCACTTGGTGCATCATCATTTCTCCTTATAGCTGCTATCCTTGATAAAAATACCCTATCCAATTTTATCTCCCTTGGCAGAGACCTTGGAATGGAACCACTCGTTGAAACACATACAGAAAAAGAGATAAAAAAAAGCATGAAAGCCGGAGCGGAAATCATCGGTATAAACAACAGAAACCTTGAGACTTTCACAGTTTCCCTCTCAACTTCCATCAATCTTTCACCGATAATAAAAGATGCAGGAAAAATATGTATAGCCGAAAGTGGAATAAAAGCAAAGGAAGATATATTGAAACTGAAAGAAGCCGGCGTTGACGGCTTTCTAATAGGTGAAACATTGATAAAACATGAAGACCCCGAGGAGCTTTTAAAAAAATGGATAGAAAACTAACAACTCTAATAGTTATATTCCTTTTTCTTTTATATCCGATAAAATCCCTTGCCGACTGGTATATTTTACTTCCAGCCGATAGGCGTCCCGGAAGCACACCGGAAAAAAGAGAGGAAGAAAAAAAACTTAACAAGCAGCCGTATAAAACAGAAAGAAAAAAAATTCCATCTCCAAAATTTCAATTCAAAGGAATAAACGGTTTCTTTGCACTAGAAAGTCTTAAAGGAAAAAAAGTTATGATATTCTTTTTTGAAAATCCGTACTCACCAACCTCGGAAGAACTGATTAAAAAACTTGACAATTTAGCAGTTGAAAACACTATAATACTTTGTGTGGATATAAACGATGCGGATTATTCAATCCTTAAGAAATACAAAACAGATATGAAAATCAGAAATATCTATCTTACAGCCGATTCTTTTCTCTTTAAAAAATTCAAAGATACTTTAAAAATAAAAAAATTGCCGGCCTCGATATTTATTGACAAAAATGGGTTCATAAAGTTTTACTCAGACAGGATTGACTTAGAATCTCTTGATAAATTTGAAGAAAAAACAAAGAACATTTTGGAAAAGATGTAAAGCGGCCGAAGCCGCAATTATTAACCGATTTTTTCAACTTTTCCGGCTTTAAGACACTTTGTGCATACCCAGATTCTCTTTTTCTCGCCGTTTACAAAAGCTCTAATTTTTTGGAGATTAGGCTTCTGCCTTTTACTTGACACTCTATGAGAGTGACTCACCTTATTAATAAAGATAGTTTCCTTACCACATATAGAACATTTAGCCATAATACTGCCTCCTTATCTAAACTTGCAAGGTGCAAATTTATCATCTAATATCCACATTGTAAAGGGGAAATGAGTTTTTAATCTCAAAAAATTTAAATATCCCCGAAAAGTTCATCCATCACACTTTTAACAGGAGAATCCTCAGAAAGAAGATCAGTTCCACACTTTAAAGTTGAAAGGAACTCAAAAGCTTCGCCGATATACTCCTCTGGTATAATAGAACCGTGCTGGGGAATAACAGCTTTTATAGGAAACGGCTTTACTTTATCAACAAAGTATTTCAGCGCCTTTTGGGAAGCCATATAATAAACATGGAAATACATCATCTCTTTTTTATGCCTTTCCATATCGGTAACAACAAGCTGCCATTTAGGCTGTATAGCCGCAAAAATATCGCTTGAAAAAAGCACCTTCGCCCCTATATCATAAGTAACAAAAGCATCGGGAAAGTGGAGAAAAGGAGATGTTAAAAACAGAAGTCCATTTCCATTACCAAGGTCAAGTATAGTATCATCAAGAGGACTTACATCAATCCAATTTGCATTTTCTCTGTCAAAGCCGAAATAGGGAAGTAAAACTTTTGTCCTTGGTGTTGTTATGAGCGTTATATCAGGATTTACTTTAAGCCACATAGGAATAGAACTTGAAACATCCGGGTCCTGATGATGAGAAATAATATGAGTAATTCTTGCAGGATTTCCTAAAACCTCCGTCACCCGTTTTTTTACTTGTTCAAAGTGTAAAACACCACCTGGATCTATTAAAATGTTCCCTCTTTCAGAAACAATAAGATAAGCATTACATCTAAAAATAAAATCCTCTGAACTCCCTACCCAAAAAATCTTATAATTATCGGTATCGTAAAAGATAACCGGCTTATCTATATCAAAATTTCCAGATTTTAGCTCTTCTATCTTAAGCCCCATAATCCCCTCCTTAAACAAGCTCTGCTAAATACTGCTGAAACATAAACCTTGTATATCCCAAATTACCGTCACTTTTTAAGGTAGCAATTTGGAAAATTTCTTCGTTATAATAAACCCTTACGAGAATAAACAGTTCCGTTGTACTCATTAAAATTTCTTTTGGAATTCCGACAGAGTATTCTCCAAGAGTTTTGTAGATATCAAGATACTCATTAACCACTTTTTGAACATTTCCAATAATACCGGGAACAGACTCTCCTACCGAATTTATAACTTCTCCGCTAAACTTAACAGCTGCATATCCCGTAATAAACGGAATCTCTTCCATAGCTCTCTCAGCTACACCCATAATTCCTCCGCTAATTTGAATTTTTCTATCTCCTAATATTAATCCTTAATTGCAAATTAACAAATCAGAAATTTTAGCCCTTCTTTAGTATAATCTTACAACTTAAACAGCCCTTAAGGAGGAGAAAAAATGGAAATGGAAAAAACTTACAATCCTGCACTATTTGAAGATAAATGGTACTCGTTATGGCTTGAAAAAAAATATTTTCATGCAGATGAAAAGAAGGTTTTAAATGAAGAAAAAAAGAAGTTCAGCGTCGTTCTTCCTCCTCCGAATGTTACAGGAGTACTTCATATAGGGCATGCTCTAAACTCAACTCTTCAGGACATCATCTGCCGCTGGAAAAGGATGAAAGGTTATGAAATTTGCTGGATACCGGGAACAGATCACGCCGGTATAGCTACCCAATGGGTTGTTGAGAGACAGCTTGCTCAGGAAGGATTAACCCGCCATGATATTGGAAGAGAAAATTTTATTAAAAAAGTATGGGAGTGGAAAGATTCATGCGGGGGAAGAATAATCAATCAGCTTAAAAAACTTGGAACATCCTGCGACTGGGATAGAGAAAGGTTCACAATGGATGAGGGCTTTTCAAGGGCTGTAAGAAAAGCCTTTGTAACCCTTTATCAAGAAAACCTTATATATAGAGGAAAAAGACTTATAAACTGGTGCCCAAGATGCCACACAGCACTATCTGACCTTGAAGTGGAACACGAAGAGGGAAAAGGATATCTCTGGTACATAAAATATCCTGTTGTGGGAGAAAAAGACAAATACATTGTAGTGGCAACAACAAGACCTGAAACGATACTTGGTGATGTTGCCGTTGCCGTTAACCCAGAAGATGAAAGATACAAAGACCTTATAGGTAAAAAAGTGCTTCTTCCCATAGTAAACAGAGAAATTTCCGTTATAGCTGATGAATATGTTGATATGGAATTTGGAACAGGAGCGGTAAAAATCACCCCGGCACATGATTTTAACGATTTTGAAATAGGGAACAGACACAACCTCACACCTATCCAGATAATGGATGACTGGGCAAAAATAACCGTTGAACCTTTCAACGGAATGGACAGATATGAAGCCAGAGAAGCAATAATAAAGATACTAAAAGATGAAGATTTGCTTGAAAAAGTTGAAGAACACACCCACGCTGTTGGACACTGCTACAGGTGTAAAACGGTTGTTGAACCTTACCTATCTAACCAGTGGTTTGTAAAAACAAAACCTCTTGCTGAAAAAGCGATAGAAGCTGTTAAAACAGAAGAAATAAAGTTTATACCAAAACAGTGGGAAAACACTTTCTTTGACTGGATGTACAACATAAAAGACTGGTGTGTTTCAAGACAGATATGGTGGGGACACAGAATCCCTGTCTGGTATTGTAGCGACTGCGGACATCTCACAGTAACAGAAGAAACACCTGAAAAGTGTGAAAAGTGTGATAGTAAAAACATAAAACAGGACGAAGATGTTCTTGATACATGGTTTAGTTCTGCTCTCTGGCCGTTTGGAACTTTAGGATGGCCTGAAGAAACCGATGACCTTAAAGCGTTCTATCCTACAGACCTGCTTGTAACAGGATTTGACATCATCTTCTTCTGGGTTTCCAGAATGATGATGATGGGATACCATTTCAAAAAAGAAAAACCTTTTTCCGATATATATGTTCACGCCCTTGTAAGAGATGAAAAAGGGCAAAAAATGAGTAAAACAAAAGGAAACGTTATAGATCCATTAGATATGATTCGAAAATATGGAACGGATACTTTAAGATTTACGCTATCTTCCCTTGCAGCTCAGGGAAGAGATATAAAACTTTCGGAAAAAACTATCGAAGGATACAAGCATTTTGCAAATAAAATATGGAACATTGCACGCTTCATCCTAACAGCTACTGAAGGAATAGAGCTTGAAGGAGAAAAAAACTTCGCCCCCGAAGACAGATGGATACTTTCAAAACTTTCCGAAACCTCCAAAACTGTTGATAAAGAGTTGACAAACTACAGATTCAACGATGCTTCAAAAGCCATCTACCAATTTATCTGGGGAGAGTTTGCAAACTGGTATGTTGAATTCTCAAAAAGCAGGATATATAAAGGAGCGGAAGTAGAAAAAAGAACCACCGCCTATGTTCTTTTCACCGTTTTAAGAGACGCTTTAAAACTTCTCCATCCGTTCATGCCATTTATCACCGAAGAAATATATCAGAAACTTCCCAATAAAAACGCCGAATCGATAGTAATAGCACCATGGTTTGAAGAACACTACGATTTTAATGAAAAAGAACTTGTGGAAAAAGTCAAAGATATTATCCGTGGAATAAGAAACGTTAAAGCCGAAGTAAACATTCCACCATCCACATCTGTTGAAGTAGCGATAAACTCAAAAGACGAAAATCTACTGCAGGTTATTAAAGAGATGGAACCATCTATAAAACAACTTGCAAGAGTAAAAGAGATAGAATTAGCAACAGATAAGCCTGAAGGAAGTATCTCCTTTTTTATTCCGGGAACAGAAGTTTACATAAAAATTGGGAAGATTATTAACGTAGAAGGAGAAATTTCAAAGGTAGAGAAAAAACTCAAAAATCTTTCAAAAGAGATTGAAAAACTTGAGAAGAAACTATCCAATGAAAACTTCCTCTCCCGTGCACCTAAAGAAGTTATAGAGAAGGACAGCAAAAAACTTGAAGAAACAAAAGAGCTTTTTAATAAACTTTCAACAACATTAAATCAGCTTAAAACTCTTTAAATGTAGCCCCACAAGGGGCTCCTTTCTCTCTAATTGAATTATTTCCTT
>JALSLT010000113.1 GCA_026988135.1 Desulfurobacterium sp. | reverse complement strand
TATTCCTGGAATACGGTAGCGCTTATGCTCTTAATATACCTCAAAACGAATATATTACTATCTCTATCGGCGGAAAACTTAAAAAACTTCCCAAAATTATCATTCCGGCACTCGCACAACTGAAACTCCAAGACATATTCAAAAAAGACATTAAGAAAGAACTTGAGAACGAAGACCCTACAATGATAGTAAACTTAAATAAAATTTACTTAACGGGAGGGCTGGCAAAGCTAAAAAACATAGATGTCTTGGTCAAAAAAATCTTTAAAGCACCCGTTGAAATTCCACCTCCGACAGGTGAGGAACCGGATACAACTTTAACTCCTGTAGTGGGAGGGCTAAACTATATAGCTACACTTAAAAAACCTGAAGGAAAACTTTTTGAAGTTAAAGAAGATATACTATCCACAAAAGGAGAAGCCGGAATATTCGGATGGTTTAAAAGATTGATAGACCAACTTATCTAAATAACGGAGGAACAAATAGATGTTTGACATAGCTGAAGATAGCTTCTTAGGACCGGTAATAAAAGTTATCGGTGTCGGCGGTGGCGGTGGAAACGCCGTAACCAGAATGTACGAAAACGGCATAGAAGGTGTTGACTTTGTTATCATAAATACAGATGCCCAAGTTATTTCAAAAGCTTCCGTTCCAATAAAAGTACAGATTGGAGAAAAATTAACAAAAGGGCTTGGAGCCGGAGGAAAACCTGAAATCGGCGAACAGGCCGCACTTGAAGACGAACCGAAAATAAGAGAAATCCTCGAAGGTGCCGATATGGTCTTCATAACGGCAGGAATGGGAGGCGGAACAGGAACCGGAGCTGCCCCTATCGTTGCAAAAATAGCCAAAGATATGGGCATCCTTACAGTGGGTGTTGTTACGAGGCCTTTCGATTTTGAGGGAAGAAAAAGATATTTTTTTGCCGAAGACGGTATTAGAAAACTTAAAGAATTTGTTGATACCCTTATGGTTGTACCTAATCAAAAACTACTTACCGTAGCCCCTAAAGGAATGGCTATTTTAAACGCTTTCAAACTGGCAGACAACGTTTTATATCAAGCAGTCAAGGGAATAACTGAGGTTATTACAAGGCCCGGACTTATTAACCTTGACTTTGCAGACGTTAAAGCAGTAATGCACAGTGGAGGCTATGCATTGATGGGCACAGGTGAGGCAAGTGGAGAGGAAAGAGCTCTCACCGCCGCAAGAAAAGCAATTGATAATCCTTTACTTGAAAACGTTCAGGTTGAAGGTGCAAGCAGAATACTTGTTAATATTACAGGAGGACCGGATCTAACTCTTGATGAAGCTTACGCCGCTGCAGGACTGATAAAGGAAAGAGCCAAAAGAGATGATACAAACTTCTTCTTCGGGGTAACTCTCGATGACTCGCTTGAAGATTCAATCCAGGTAACCGTTATAGCTACAGGGTTCGATGAAAAAAGGGCTTTCTACTCAGGACCTTCCAGAAATGAAGTTAAAAATAATTGGGGAAAACAGAAAACAGTGGAAGAAGAAGTCTTGGATATAGATCTCGCCGGCATACTTAAACAACTTGACGACAACTAATAAATTCAATGGTTAAACTCATACCTACCTGTAATCATCTGCAGACCTCGTCCGGGGATCTGCAGATCTGCATCATCTATCCCGGAGATTCCTTTTCCGGATTCTCCAGTTTAGCAATATCAAACATCTACTCTACACTTAATAGAATCAACGGTATCACTTGCGATATAGGATTTACAAAGGAAAACAACAGCTTCTTCCTGGAAAAACCATTCTTGCAATTTGATATCGTTGCCTTTTCAATCACATACGAAGAACACATTTTTGAAATAGCCAAAGCCCTTGAAAAATGGAAAATCTCACCTTTTAAAAATAACAGAAGTGATAATGCACCTCTACTTCTTGGAGGAGGAATAGGTTTATACTACAATCCCGTCCCATTTTTTCCAATGCTTGATGTTATCTATTTGGGGGAAGCCGAAGAAAGAATGGAGAAAATATTTGAAAACTTATCAGGAATAAAGGAGAAAAAAAACCTTATCCAAACCCTATCGGGATTTGACAACATAATTGTTACTGAAAACTATAAATTCAAATACAAAGGAGAAAGAACAATAGAAATAATAGGAGAAAAAAAGCATATTTTCCGCTCCGATAAGTATCCTGAAAGATTATCATGCTCCTGTTTTATTACAGAAGAAACAGTTTTTAAAAATATAGGACTAATAGAAATAAACAGAGGATGCACAGAAAAATGCAGATTTTGCGTTGCTTCAACTATGGGACTCCCCTACAGGGAAAAAAAGATAGAAATCATTGAAAAAGAGATAGCCTCTATTTCAAAATATACGGATAAAATAGGCTTAATAGGTACCTCTGTAACAGAGTATTCGAAAATGGAAAAACTTCATTACATACTAAAGAAATATAAAGTTAAAGCTACTTTCTCCTCACTAAAAGTCTCTCAAAAACCAGAAACAACGCTAAAAATACTCAAAGAATCCGAACAAAAAACGGTAACCCTTGCTCCGGAAACAGGCAGGGAAGATAAAAGAATCGCTATGAACAAAAAAGTTAAAAATGACGAGTTTTTTCATTTCTGTGAAAAATTATTTGAAGACGGAGCAGAAAATCTTAAACTTTACTTTCTTACAGGTATTCCTGAAGAAACGGAAAAGGACCTTGAAGCAATAGCTGAAATGGTAAGAGAATTTCACTCAATTATAATGAAATTTTGGAAAATAAGAAAAAAAACAGGAAAAATAAGCGTAAGCGTCAACCCCTTAATAGCAAAACCCTTTACTCCAATGCAATGGTATGGAATGCCAAAAAAATCTCAAATAGAAAAAAATTTGAGATTTCTAAAAAAACTCCTCGGCAAAATCCCTAACACATCCTTATCCCACGAAAACACAAAAAATGCCATTTTCCAGGCAGTAATATCAAGAGGCGATGAAAGAGTAGGAGTTGCAGCTATCAAAGCTATAAATGGAAACATAAATTTTAGGAAATCGTTAAAAGAAGAAAATCTAAAAATAGATTCATTATATACCCGAGAAAGAGACAAAGATGAATTTTTTCCTTGGGAAGTTGTAAATAGCGGTATTAAACGAAAATATTTGAGAAAAGAATATGAAAACATTTATAAAAAAGAACCATCTCCAAAATGCTTTAAAAAGTGCAAACTATGCGGACTATGTTAGAATTTTCCATAGTCTCAAATGTTGCTTATTTATCAGAACTTTATAAATTCTAAATAATAACCATTATCAATCTTGGAGAGGTGAAAATGAAAAAGTACAGATGCACCGTATGCGGATACATATACGACCCTCTAAAGGGTGATTCTGCAAGCGGAATAGACCAGGGAACTTCTTTTGAAAGTCTTCCTGAAAACTGGGCATGTCCCATATGCGGAGTTGGAAAAGAACATTTTGAACCTGTTGAGGAGGAAAAATAATGTCTGTAAAACAGCTAAAGGAAAATATTTACTGGGTTGGAGCTATAGATTGGGACAGAGTGATTTTTGACGAAATAATACCCCTTCCCGAAGGAACATCCTACAACGCATATCTTATCAAAGGTAGTGAAAAAACAGCCCTAATAGATACTGTCGAACCGGAAAAAGGTGAAGAATTAATAAAAAACCTTAAAACGCTAAATGTTAAAAATATCGATTATGTAATTTCCAACCACACAGAGCAGGATCATTCGGGAATGATTCCTGAAATATTAAAACTCTATCCCGAAGCAAAAGTCGTTACAAACAAAAAATGCAAACAGATGCTTATAGACCATCTACATATAAAAGAAGAAAAATTTATTGAAATTGATGATAAAGAGACTCTTTCCCTTGGAGATAAAACACTACAATTCTTCCTCGCACCGTGGGTTCACTGGCCTGAAACGATGTTCACGTATGCAGTGGAAGATAAAGTTCTCTTCCCCTGTGACTTTTTAGGTTCCCACATAGCAACAAGTGAACTTTTTGACACATCAGATGAAAACAAGGCAAAAATATATCTTGAAGCAAAAAGGTACTATGCAACAATAATGATGCCTTTTAGAAAATTTATCGTTAAATATCTTGAACTGATTGATCAGCTCAAACCTGAAATCATAGCTCCAAGCCATGGCGTTGTTATGAAAGAACCTGAATGGATACTTAATAACTACAAAATCTGGGTTTCAGACGAAGTGAAGCCTCTGGTACTTATACCATTTGTATCAATGCATGAAAGCACCAGAATCATGGTTGAATTTTTAGCCCGCAAATTAAGTGACCTTGGAGTGGCAGTTAGACCTTACAACGTTATGACAGCCGATATCGGAAATATTGCAATGGACCTTGTTGACGCTGCGGCAGTTGTGTTTGCGACACCTGCCATTCTTGCAGGAGCCCATCCTTCAATAATTTCTCTTGCCTATCTTGCAAACGGTTTAAGGCCAAAGGTTAAGTTCGCATCTGCAATAGGTTCTTACGGATGGAGTGCAACTGCAACAGTAAAACATATACAGCAGAATTTATCATCTTTAAAAGCAGAATGGATTGAAGAAGTGATGACAAAAGGTGCACCCGGCGAGGAAGATTTCAAGAAGCTTGAAATCCTTGCAAAAACACTTGCCGAAAAAGTAAAAAACACAGCAACAATTCCTTTAAGTTAAAAATAGAGGGGAAATTTCCCCCTCTATCTACACTTGTTAAATAAAAATCTCCCGCAATAAGGACACTTTGCAATTTTACCTTTTTCAATCTCTTTTATAACTCCACGAAATTCAGCCGGAGAAAATGTCATTCCACAACCCTCGCAACTTCCCGAAGAAACATCGGAAAAAACAAGCCCTCTGTATCGATCCTTATAAGAATCGTAAAAATGAAGAATTTCATGGTCAACCTCCTCCCTCAAAGAAGAAAGCTCTTTCTCTATTTCAACAACTTTCTCTTTTCTTTTACAAATTTCATCTTTTAAAACTTTAGAATGATTTGACAGTACTGATAAATTAGCTTCAATCTCTTCAATCTCTTTTCCAACTTTTTTTCTATCTTCCTCAAAAGCCGGTTTAAGCTTTTCTATCTCTTCATTAGCTCTGATTATGTCATCCTCGGTTTTTGCAATCTGCCTTAAAAGCTCCTTAAACTCCTTTCTACTGCCAACTCCATCTCTCTTTGAAGAAAACTCTTTCAATCTTTCCTTTTTGTACTCTATAAAATTTTCTAAATCCCTTACCCGATTCTCTTTCTCTTTTAAGGAAAGTTTTAAAAAACTTAACTTCTCCTCAAATTCTTCTATCTGTTCTTTTAACTCCTTTCTTCTTTCTTTTAAATCGTTCAACTTTACATTTTCTCTAATAAGCTCTATTTCAAGATTTTGAAGAAGTACAATTTGATTATCCATTTTACAAATACTCATTAAACAACCTCAAAAGGGGATTTTTCCGACTCTGCAAAAAGAAAAGTTATTTCAGGAAATTTCTGTTTCAAGAGCTGCTCTAACTTAACGGCAAAAAGCTTTTCTGTACCAAAATGCCCCATATCAAACACTGTTAAATCAAGCTCAATAGCAAGCTCCGCATCATGATATTTCAAATCTCCGGTAATATAAAGTTCACTTTTTTTTGCAGCCAAAGAAACGAGAGAACCTCCACTTCCAGAACAAATAGAAACCCTACCTACTTTCTTTTCCGGCTTAAAGTTAACGACTCTTACCACATCTTTAGGAAGTGTTGAGTTAAGTTTTCTCAAAAGCTCTATTTGAGTTAACGGAGAAACCGCTCCGCAAATCCCGTAAGGAACACCCGAATCGACCAAACAGGAAATCGATTTTAAACCTATAAGTTCTCCTATAATAGCCGTAGGTCCATAGAGAGATACATCAAGGTTGGTGTGAAGAGAATAAACAGAAATATCATTTTTCATAAGAAGATAAAAAAACTTATCCGGAAATACCGAAATATCTATCCTTCTAATAGGAGCAATAGTAATCGGATGGTGAGTAATTACCATATCAACTTCTTTTTCTATAGCTTCCTTCACCACTTTACTACTTAAAGAAAGAGCAAAAAGAACGCTACTAACTTTCCTATCATCAATAGCAATCTGAACACCACTGTTATCCCATGAATCCTGTTCAGTTTCCGAAATTTCACTCCTTAAAAACTCTACAATATCCCTGCATTTAACCATCAACACCTCTACTTCATCCGTTTTTCAAGCTCGGCAGCAATATCATCCAATGTTACTCTCTCATTTACCAGAGCAACAAAAAGATGATAAATAAGATCGGAAGTCTCATACACTATCTCTTCCTTTTTATGGGTTTTAAAAGCGAGAATAGTTTCAACAGCCTCCTCTCCAACTTTCTGAAGAATTTTATCTTCTCCTTTTTTAAAAAGAGAAGAAGTATAAGAACCTTCCGGTAGTTTTATCTTCCTTCCCTCAATAGTTTCATAAAGCTTTCTTACCACATCACAAAAATCCATCACTCCTCCACCGCAACTGTTCTAAAAAAGCAACTCCATTTTCCCGTGTGACAGGCAACACCTTCTTGCTCAACAACATAAAGAATCGTATCTCCATCACAATCAAGAAGAATTTTCTTTACTTTTTGAAGATTTCCGGAAGTTTCTCCTTTCTTCCAGAGCTTCCTTCTACTCCTTGAATAATAATGAGCATATCCTGATTTAATAGTTTTTTCAATCGCATCTGCGTCCGCATAAGCAACCATAAGAACATCTTTTGTTCTCTCATCCTGAACAACAACAGGAACAAGACTACCATTCTTTAAAAAATCTATCTCCGAAAGCAACTTCTTGTTTACTTTAATTTTAAACCTCCATTGATAAAGTTGTAATTAATTCTAACACCATAACAGACAAATAAGGAATAATTTTTTGTATTATAATGTTCATTTTACTTATTCCATTTCTCCTCCGGAGGTGATTTAAGTGTTAGTGGTTCAGAAATTTGGTGGAACATCAATGGGAAGTATAGAAAGGATAAAACATGTTGCTAAAAGAGTTATTGAGGAAAGAGAAAGAGGAAACAACGTTGTAGTAGTCGTATCGGCTATGTCGGGCGAAACGGATAAGCTTATAAAGCTTGTTAAAGAAATAACCTTGGAGCCAAGCGAAAGAGATATGGATTTTGTTGTAACTACGGGAGAACAAGTATCTGCCGGATTACTTTCTATCACACTGAATGCTTTCGGATACAACAGCGTATCATTAACAGGCTGGCAAGCGGGAATCAAAACCGACAACTCTTTCACGAAAGCACGAATACTTGAAATAGATACAAAAAGAATAAAAAACCACCTTGAAAACGGAAAAATCGTAGTTATAACAGGTTTTCAAGGTATAACAAAAAACAGAGACATCACAACTTTAGGGAGAGGAGGCTCGGATACATCTGCCGTAGCTATTGCCGCAGCCCTCAAAGCTAATAGATGCGATATATACACTGATGTGGACGGCGTTTATACTGCCGACCCGAGAATTGTTGAAAATGCGAAAAAAATAGATGTTATCTCTTACGAAGAAATGCTTGAACTTGCATCTCTGGGAGCAAAAGTTCTTCAAATCCGCTCAGTTGAATTTGCAATGAAATACAAAGTTCCGTTGAGAGTTCGATGCACCTTTACAACAGACGAAGGAACTCTGATAAAGGAGGAAGACAAAGAGATGGAAAAAGTGGTTGTCAGAGGAATAGCACACAATAAAAACGAAGCAAGGATAACTGTCGAAAGAGTTCCCGACAAACCCGGAATAGCCGCAAAACTTTTTGAAGCTTTAGCAAAAGCAAACATTCCAGTTGACATGATAGTCCAAAACGTTTCTGTTGACGGATACACAGATATTTCCTTTACAGTAGATAAAAGTGACATAACAAAAGCTCAAAAAATAACAGAAAAAATGGCTGAAGAGATAGAAGCAAGAGGTGTAATCACAGACGATAAAATTGCTAAAGTTTCCATTGTAGGACTAGGAATGAGAAACCATGCCGGTGTAGCCGGAAAAGTTTTTAATACTTTAGCAAAATACGGAATAAATATACTTATGATTTCAACCTCTGAAATAAAAATCTCCTGTATAATAGATGAGAAATTTGCAGAACTGGCAGTAAGAGTCCTCCATGAAGCATTTAACCTTGAAAAATAACAAAAAGGAAAACAACAATAGCTGCCATAAATGGCAGCTATTTCAATATTAAATCGTATTGAAATGAGGTAAAAATGATTTACATATACGACACAACCCTTAGAGACGGAGCACAAGCAAAAGGGGTTTCTTTCTCCCTTGAAGACAAACTCAAAATCACCTCTGCACTGGATGACCTTGGCATTCACTATATAGAAGGTGGATGGCCCGGTTCAAACCCAAAGGATATGGCCTATTTTGAAGAGGTTAAAACCATTCAATTAAAAACAGCAAAAATAGTTGCTTTTTCATCAACGAAAAGAGCAAAAATTAAAATAGAAGATGACCATAACATAAAAACTCTAATAGAAGCCGAGACACCGGCAATAACCATTTTCGGCAAAAGCTGGGACCTCCATGTAAAAGAAGCTCTGAAAATTCCACTTGAAGAAAATCTCGAACTCATATATAAAACCGTCGCATATTTAAAAAGATACACCGATGAAGTCTTTTTCGACGCAGAACATTTTTTTGACGGATTCAAAGAAAATTTTGAATACTCCCTTAAAGCACTAAAAGCAGCCGAAGAAGCCGGTGCCGACTGTATAGTCCTTGCAGACACAAACGGAGGAACTCTATGGTATGAAATTGAACAGATAATAGAAAAAGTAAAAGAAGAGATATCTACACCTCTTGGAATTCATGCCCACAACGACTCTGATATGGCTGTAGTAAACTCTCTTATAGCTATCAAAAAAGGAGCAATTCAGGTCCAAGGTACAATAAACGGACTTGGGGAAAGAACCGGAAACGCAAACCTTTGCTCCATAATTCCAAACCTTGTCCTAAAAATGAAATTTGAAAGTATACATAAAGAAAACCTACGGAAACTTTACTCCGTTTCAAGACTTGTTTCCGAACTTACCAATAGACCTCATCCGGAAAACCTTCCCTACGTGGGAGAAAACGCCTTTGCACATAAAGCGGGTATTCATGTCTCTGCAGTAGAAAAAAACCCAAGAACTTATGAACACATAAAACCGGAACTAATTGGAAACGAAAGGATTATTACCGTTTCAGAACTATCGGGAAAAAGCAACATCATAAACAAAGCGAATGAACTCGGAATAAAACTTGAAAAAGAATCTCCCAAAGTGAAAAACGTCCTTAAAAAGATAAAGGAACTTGAAGCACAAGGGTACCAGTTTGAAGGAGCGGAAGCATCATTCGAACTTCTTTTAAAAGAAGCATTGGGATTAACAAGAAAATATTTTGAGCTTAAAGGATTCAGAGTCCTAACCGAAAAGCGCTCCGAAAACGACGAAGCCTATGCAGAAGCAACAATAAAAGTGGAAATACCTGAAGAAATAGCCAAAGAAAAAAAATTGCCGGAAAGAGTTGAACACACCGCAGCAGACGGAAGAGGACCTGTAGAAGCCCTTGATAAAGCTTTAAAAAAAGCACTTGAGAAATTTTACCCCAATCTAAAAGAGATAAAACTTACAGATTACAAAGTTAGAATACTAAACGAAGCTGCCGGAACAGAAGCATCACCAAGAGTTTTAATTGAATCGACAGATGGAAAAAATAAATGGGGAACTGTTGGTGTTTCTCCTAATATTATAGAGGCATCCTGGTTGGCTCTCATTGATGCGATAAAGTATAAATTGATGAAGGACGAAGAAAAAAAATAATAGGGGGCATTGCCCCCTATACTATTCAAGCTCAAAACCCCTCTCACCATGAACGGCTTTATCAAGACCGTCAAACTCCTTTTCTTCATCAACACGAAGCCCAACAACAGCCTTCACAACCATTGCAAGAACAAAAGAAACTACACCTGAGTAGGCGATAACAGCAACTACAGAAATAAGCTGAACTATAAATTGTTCTCCACTGCCAAAGAAAAGACCGGCTTTTCCGCCGATAGACGGATCAGCAAAAAGCCCTGTGGCAAGAGCTCCCCATATACCACAAAGACCGTGAACACCAAAAGCATCAAGAGAATCATCATACCCAAGCTTTGTTTTCAGAACTGCAACTCCAAAATAGCCAACAATTGCTGAAGTAACACCTATAACCAACGCCCCTAAAATATTCACAAAACCAGCAGCAGGAGTAATTCCTACAAGTCCCGCCACAACACCGGAAACAATACCAAGAACTGTCGGATGACCATCCCTAATCCACTCAACAATCATCCATGTAAGAGCACCCATGGCAGCAGCGGTATTTGTTGTTATAAGAGCAAGTGCTGCAGATTGATTTGCAGCAAGAGCAGAACCTCCGTTAAACCCGAACCATCCAAACCATAAAAGACCAACACCAAGAGCTGTTAAAACGATACTTGAAGGGAAAAACGGCTTTTTACCATATCCTTTTCTTTTACCAACAAGATAAGCAAGAACAAGACCTGTAATACCTGCATTTATATGAATTACAGCTCCGCCGGCAAAATCAAGGGCATCCATCTTTAAAAGCCATCCGCCATCACCCCATACCCAGTGGGCAATAGGTGCATAAACGAAAATTATCCATAGATCAGAAAAAATTATCCACGCTGAAAACTTCATCCTTTCAATTACGGAACCGCTAACGATAGCAATAGCTATTCCTGCAAAAGCCATCTGAAAAGAAACAAAAAGTAAAGCAGGGATTGTCCCTGAAACATCATTTACACCGATTCCGGAAAGAAACAGATAGTTCAAACCACCGATAAACCCGCCAATATCTTCCCCAAAAGCAAGAGAATAACCTATAACTACCCAAACTATACTTGCAACAGCATAGGAAACATAACTCATACCAATTGTGTTAAGAATGTTCCTTGCCCTTGACATACCTGCATAAAACATTGCAAGTCCAGCAGGCGTCATCATAACTACAAGAGCCGTAGAAATCAAAAGCCATGCAGTATCTCCACTATCAACCTTTCCGGCCGCAAAAGCTGGAGAAAAGATAGCAAGTGCCAGCAACAAACCTTTTAGAGCGGCTTTTCCTGTCCTCATACGAAACCTCCTTATATAAAAGTTTTAAAAAGTGGTGAATTTTGTTAAAATTCACTTTACACCCTTAAAACGCAAAGGGTTCTGGCACCGCCGCCACGGTACCAGAACCAAAGGACAGGAAAAGCCAGCAGGTAAGCTTACCTGCTGGCACTTTTATGCAACTTCACCTCTTTTAGCTTTCTCATAAGCTGCAAGAGAAACTGGGTCTTCATCGTGATAAGCTTTTAAATGGTGCTCGGTAATATCAAGTCCTTCCTGCTCCCATTCAACGGGAACTCTAAGTCCTCCTCCAAGAACACCTGCAATTTTAGCAGCTATATAGCCACCAACCACACCGTAAATAAGACATAAAACCGTAGCCACAACTTGGCTAACCAGGTTAATATCACCAAGTCCACCTAAAGCTTTTGTTCCAAATACACCTGCAAGTATAGCACCGACAGCACCACCACCAAAGTGAACAGGGAATATACCACAAGCATCATCAATTCCAAGCTTTTCAAGAAGAGCAAACACTATAGGCACTTGAGCTCCTGCAACAAGACCTATAGCAATAGCACCAAAAGGACTTACAATATCTGTCCCCGCACAGATAGCAACAAGACCCGCAAGAAAACCGTTAGCTGTGGCAAGGGGGTCAAATTTGGAAACTACCATAGCAGATATAGCACCTGCACACATAGCCATTGTAGTTGTAACAGCAACAAGACCTGAAATATCTTTAAGATATATAGAGCTACCTACGTTAAATCCGTACCATCCGAAAGCAAGACAGAAAGCACCGAATATAGCCATTGGAACGTTGTGCCCTGGTATTGGAACAGGAATCCTTTTTCCATCTTTGATTTTAAATCTTCCGATACGTGGACCGAGAGCTATTATAGCACCAAGGCCAAGAGCTCCACCAAGAGCATGAACATTCAAACTACCGGCATAATCACGATAAGGAAGGATACTCGCTCCCCATGGTCCGAGATGAACCCATAAAGGATAAAGAAGACCTGTAACAATAATAGAAAGGACAACATAAGCTGTAAAGTTTATTCTCTCTGCCACACCGCCGGAAATAATTGTAGCAGCTGTAGCACAGAACACAAGGCCAAAGAACCATTCTGCAAGGCCAAGACCGCTATTAGCTATACCGGCCTGTGCACTGAAAATATCTTTTATCCAACTTCCCCATTGACCAAAATCGCTTCCATAAGTAACAATACAGTAACCTATAAACAGCCACAAAATACCACCAACCATAAAATCAAGAATGTTCTTCATCATAACATTGTTGGCATTTTTTGCCCTTGCTTGACCACCTTCAAGCATTGCAAAACCCCACTGCATAATAAACACGAGGGCTCCCATCACCACAAGGTAGAACACATCAAGAGAATTTGAAAGATTCTTCATAGCTTCTACCAGCCCAGTCAAGGCATTTACATTTTGAAACAGTTCGGCTGTCGCCATTTTCTTACCTCCTAACAAAAATTTTTTATTTATTGCAGAACAGTTTCCCCTCTCTCTCCGGTTCTAACTCTAATCGCATCATCTACAGGAACAACAAACACTTTTCCATCTCCGATTCTTCCTGTCCTTGCATACTCAACAATAACTTCAACAACCTTCTCATAAATGGAATCGGGAACAACTAATGTTACTTTGAGCTTCGGAATAAAATCGATAACATACTCGGCACCTCTATAAAGTTCGGCATGCCCTTTCTGCTTACCAAATCCTCTAACCTCTTCAACGGTCATACCTTTCACACCAATAGCCATAAGAGCGTCTTTTACAGCCTCAATCTTGAAAGGCTTGATAATCACTTCTATTTTCTTCATAAACGCCTCCTTCTTAAAAGCTCAGTTAGAAATAGAGCAAAAAAAATGCCAAAGTCTAAATAACGAAATACCAAGGATTAAAGACATTATTTTTCAAATAAAATGCAACAAGATTGAACACTTTCAATCTTCGATGCATAATTTATGTGCATCGAAATATCCACAAATTACGGGGAAGAACAGTTTCAAAAGACTATCATCCGTCCCAAAACTTTAAAAAAGAAAAAAATCACATTGCACCGGAAAACATCTTATAATCGACGAATTTCATCGGGATAAAAAATATCAATCGTTTTTAGTTTTATTTTGATTTTTCCGATACGGTTTTAGAACACAGCAGCCGGCTACCAGAGATTCTAAAAACCTTCTTGAAAGACTTCCGATTAAAACTTTATCAGGAATTATAAATAAATTAAAAAGGCGGAGTAAATACTCCGCCTTTTTAATTTACGCTTTGTTATCTCTATTTTTCAAGAACATGTTTATCAGGAACTATGGCTATAAACTCTCCTTCAAAAACAACATCCTCACCTTTTTTAACTTTTACAACAATCTTATACTTTTTTCCTTTCACCTCAACAACCTTTGCAACTGCTCTTAACTCATCTCCCACAACGACGGGTTTTAAAAATTTAACCGTAGCCGCTCCAAGAACCACGTTCGGATGATTTACAGCAAGCATTGCAGCATAATCCGCAAGTCCGAAAACAAATCCCCCGTGAATAAGTTCTTTTTCATCGGCAACCATCTGGTCCGTAAGTCCCAAAACAACCTCTGCAAAATTTTCAGCAAGAGAAACTGGCTCTCCACACAGTTTGCGATTTATCTTCCTGTGAGTATTGATGTTAAGCATTTTTTCCTCCAAGTTTATCTCCGGTTTTTACTCTATAGCCTCTTACAAAATCGGAACCGCTCATTTTCTTCTTACCTTCCGGCTTTACTTCCAAAACTTTTAAAAAACCTTTAGCCGTTGATACCGTGAAGTTATCGGAAATATCAACAATCTCTCCGGGAAAACCTCCTTCACCTTCAAAAGAAATTCCCTTGAGAATTTTAAGCAATTTTCCGTTAAAATATGTAAAAACCGAAGGCCATGGAGTAAAAGCCCTTATCTTATTAAATATCCTATCTGACGAATCGGACCAATTTATAAAACCATCTATTTTCTTTATCTGAGTGCAGTAAGTTGCCTCATCATCATTCTGGGGAATCGGTTTCAAATCTCCCGATAGTATCCCCTTAATGGCTTTAACGATTAACTTCCCACCCATATCGGCAAGTTTATCATGCAAAGTCTGAGCATTATCATCTAAGTATATAGGAGTGCTATCCCAAAGGTACATCTCCCCGGAATCCAGCTTCTCTCTTACCCTCATTATAGTAACACCTGTTTCCTTTTCCCCGTTTAAAAGCACAGACTGAATAGGAGAAGCACCTCTGTATTTGGGTAGAAGCGACGCATGAACATTAAGAGGAGCTACTAAAGGAATTTCAAGTATCTCTTCCGGCAAAATCTTTCCGTAAGCAGCAACCACTATAAAATCGGGAGATATCTTCCTAATCAACTGAAAAAGCTCTTCGTTCCCCTTTATATTTTTCGGCTGAATAACCGGAATTCCGTTCATTTCGGCAAAAACCTTTACAGACGGAGGAGTCAATCTTTTACCTCTTCCCGCAGGTTTGTCAGGTTGAGTAATAACAAGAGGTACTTCTACAAAAGAAGCTTTTAAAAGTGCATCAAGAGAAGGAACCGCAAAATCCGGAGTACCCATAAAAACAACTTTTACACTTCTATCCATACCAACACTCCGTCAAATTATTAATCGATAACCATAATCTCTAAGCCATCGCCTCCTGATAATGTAATCGGGAAGCACCTTTTCAACAACTCTCCAGAACTCTTTTGAGTGATTTTTAACCAGTGTATGCGCAAGCTCATGTACAACAACATATTCCACCACAGACAAAGGTGCCATCCCAAGCCTAAAAGAAAAAGAGAGAGAATTTTTAAAAGAGCAAGAACCCCAACGCTTTTCAGCCCTCGTAATCTTAAATCCGTTAACTTTAAAATTGTAAATTTCGGAATAAAAAGATATCTTATCGGAAATAACTTTTCTAAGCTCTGTTTTATAAAAATCAACAAAAAGCTCCCTGCCGATAGAGAGAAATTCACTACCTAAGAACAGTTTCCCGTTTTCCAATACAATACGCTTACCGACACTATCTGAAATTACAAGGGGATACTCTTCCCCAAAAAAGAAAAAAAGTTCCCCACCCACAAAACTTTTTCTAAAATTCCGCTGTTCTAAAACTCTTTTAACAGTTTTATCTATCCATTTTCGGTGAGATTCCAGAATTTTCTCAACATCGTCTCTACTAAAAAAACAGGGAACTTTAAGAACAACAGCACCTGAATCCGTAACTCTGATAGAAACGGTTTTTCTTTTCTCTCTTAAAACCTCTTCAATTTTGAATCTCAAAACAGGCTACCCTTCTTCCATGTTTAAATTTCGATTCCGGTTTCTCCGCAAAACACCTGTCTTTTGCCAGATGGCACCTTGGAGCAAACGAACAACCATCAACATCATAATCATCAATCGGTATTTCCGGAATTGAAAGATCTTTCACATTAAATTTTGGAACACACGAAATCAGAAGCTTTGTGTACGGATGAACAGGAGAATATAAAATCTGATCTTTTCTACCCATCTCCATAATACGTCCTTTATACATAACAGCTACCTTATCGGCAACCTCATTGACAACTCCCATATCATGAGTAATCAAAAGAGTAGCGGAACTAAACTCTTCCTTCGCTCTTCTTATCAATCCAAGCACCTTTTTCTGAGCAAGGACATCAAGGGCAGTTGTAGGTTCATCAAGTATTAAAAGAGAAGGATTCATAACAAGGGCAAGGGCAAACATTACCCTCTGTCTCTGCCCGCCGGAAAGCTCAAAAGGATAAGCATCAACTCTCTCAAAAGGAAGGTCTATAAAATCAAAAAGAAACTTTATCCTTTCAAGTAATTTTTCCCTCTTTTCTTTAACTTTGTGGGCAACAAATATCTCAAAAAAGTGCTCCTTTATCTTTACAAGAGGATTTAAAGCATTAAGGGGATCCTGAAACACCATACCTATATCCTTACCCCTTACCCCTCTGGTATCTTTCTCTTTCAGGGAAAAAATTTCTTTATCGCCAAGCATAAAAGAGCCTTTGATTTCCGTACCCTTGGGCAAAAGCTTAATAAGAGCATGCGCTGTTGTTGACTTACCACATCCGCTCTCTCCTACAAGAGCAAACACCTCTTTTTTCCCTATCTCAAAACCTATATCACTAACAGCATTGAAACCATTAGGATATATAATATCTAACCCATCAACTTTAATCATAACTTTTCCTCTGAAAGGTAATCTCCAATCAATGCAAATCCGAGAACAGCAAGGAAAATTGCTATACCCGGAAACAGGAAACACCACCAATAATCTTGAAGAATATAGTGTTGACCCGTCGAAAGATCAGCCCCCCAATCAGGAGTCGGCGGAGGAACACCAAGCCCAAGATAGGAAAGTCCCGCTTCAGTTAGAATTGCATCTCCTATCGAAAGAGCAAGAATCCCGGCAAGAGTAGGAACAACAGGCAAAAACACATAGATAAAAACTGTTTTCCATAACGGCACTTTAAAAACCTTTGTAGCTTCAACAAACGGCTCATTTTTTATAGATAAAACCTGATTCCTAACAAGCCTGAAATAGGTAGGAACAAAAGCTATCGCAATAGCAAAAGCAACATTTCTTATCCCCTGCCCTAAAAACGCTGTAAATGTTATTGCAAGAAGTAATCCCGGAAAAGCATACATCGCATCCATAAGAAGAACAATAAATTTATCGATTTTCCCGCCAAAAAATCCTGCAATAAGTCCCAGAAAGGTACCTAAAGCTACACCGATAAAAACAGCAAGCAAGGAAACAAGAAGAGATATCCTTGCTCCGTAAAGGACTCTTGAAAAAATATCCCTCCCCAGTGCATCTGTCCCAAAAATATGAGATAGAGAAGGTGAAGAAAAGGTCGCATTTGAAATTGCAATAGGGTCGTATGGAGTCAACAACGGACCGAAAACGGCAATAAAAAACAACATCGCGACAATAAATATACCAATATAAAGTTGAATTTTTTTTAGATTCATACCCTCAACCTACCTACTCATACTTAATTTTCGGATTTATTAAAGCACATATAATATCTATACCTATAGATATAAAAACCACTATAACAGCATAAAACAGTATAGCCCCCTGAATCGCAGGAAAGTCCCTATAACCTATCCTATCAATAAGATAAGAACCAAGCCCCGGCCAAGAGAAAACATTCTCCGTTAAAATTGCACCACCTAAAAGACTTGCAAACTGAAGACCTATAAGGGTAAAAATAGGTATAAAAGCATTTTTAAAAGCATGATAATAGACAACTTTTCTCTCTTTTAAACCCCTTGCCCTTGCAGCTTTAACATACTCTTTTTTAAGCTGCAAAATCATATTACCTCTTGTAATCCTATAGATAACAGAGAAAAGAACAAGAGCAAGAGAAAAAGCAGGCAAAACTATATGTTTTAAAGCATCAACAAATCCTTCAAAATTCCTCGTCAAAAGAGTATCCAAAAGATAAAGCCCCGAAATAACTTTATCCGGTTCATTCAGCGGATCTATTCTTCCTGAAATCGGGAACCATCCCAGTTTAACTCCAAAAATGTACTGCATTACAATTCCTACAAAAAAGATAGGTATAGCATAAAATGAGAGAGCTACAAGTTTTGCAATAAAATCAAACAACGTTCCCTCTCTTTTCGCACTTTCAATACCAAGAATAATACCCCCTCCTGCAGCCAAAATAACACTGACAAGAGCAAGTTCAAGGGTCGCAGGAAATCTTTCAAGAAGTTCACTTTTTACACTTTCACCCGTAACTATAGAATTTCCTAAATTACCATGAAAAATATCGGAAAAGAATCGGAAATACTGCTTATAAATCGGTAAATTCAAACCAAGCTGCTCTTTTAACTGCCGAACCACTTCAGGGGGTGCTTTTCCCCCTGTAAGTGCCTGAACAGGATCACCCGGAAGTACCCTTAAAAGGAAAAACACCAAAGTAACCATAATAAATACCATAACTACCGAAGATAAAAGCCTATAACCTATATATTTTAAAAGTCCCTTCACTTTAATTTTCTCCCTTCAAAAATCAGCCTCATCCCTTAAAAGAGGGATGAGGCTGAAATGAAAATTTAATAATTATTTGTGAAGAAGATAGTATCTTGGATATACAGGGTCATTTGTTACACCTTTTACCTTTTTATCTGCAACTATAGCTGACTCTGTCTGGTGCAGTGGAATGTAAGGTGCATCTTTCCAGAGATATTCCTGGATTTTAGCGTAAAGTTCCTCTCTTTTCTTTTTATCACTTTCAGAACGCGCCTTTTCTATCAGTTTATCCAGTTCAGGATTTTTATAGAAAGAACCGAGAGAAGCATCAGCTTTTGAATGAAGGAATGGATAGACATAGTTATCCGGGTCTATATAATCTGGAGCCCAACCAAGACGGAACATACCAAGAACACCTTTTGTCATGTAATCAAGATAGGTCGGCCATTCCGTAGTTTTTACAGTTACCTTTATAACACCTGTCTTCTCAAGCTGAGATTTTATTATCTGAGCCTCTTTCTCAACATCTGTTCCATAATGTCCCGCAGGATACCAGTAGTTAATTTTTAAAGGATGCTCTTTAGTAAAACCGGCTTCAGCAAGAAGTTTAACCGCTTTTTGAACATCAGGCTTTTTATTAAAGACAGGCTTATAACCCCACATATTTTTAGGAATCATGGAATAAAGGTCTTCCCTTAGAATATCGTTATAAGCAAATTTTTTAATCTCACCTCTATTGACAAGGTAAGCTATAGCCTTTCTAATTTTAGGATTATTGAAAGGCTTCTTTTTCACATTGAAAACAATATAGGATATAACAAAGCTTGGAGAAACATACACCCTAAACTTTTCCTTCAACTTGGGATTAGTCATAAAGTCCCTAATATCAAGTGTTGTTAAAGAGCTTGACATATCAATATCACCCTTTTCAAGAGCAAGACGTATAGTTTGTGCATTTTGATATTGTCTTATAAGAACCTTTTTAGTTTCCACATTTTTATAGTCAAAATATTTCGGATTTTTTGTAAGATAAACATACCTGTCCCTTTTAATCTTTTTAATCATTAAAGGTCCGGAAGCAGGATATTTATCCCCCTTAAAGAAAGAATTTTCAGGAAAAACCGAAGGAACCGGATAAGCAACAGTAAAAGCGACAACAGAAAGGAATGGAGCAAAAGGATACTTCAATTTAACTTCAAATACATACTTATCTTTGGCCTTGTAACTTTCAACAACGCCCGTAAGTAAAAATGCAGGGTCCCCTTTTAACTTAAACACCCTATCCCACGCCTTTTTAACCGTATCTGCCGTTATCTCATCACCATTGGTAAAAATCATACCTTTTTTAAGATGAAAAACATAAGTCTTTCCATCTTTTGAAATATCCACGGAACTTGCCAGAGCGGGTTCCGGCACCGTCGAACCGGGTTTATAGCCATAAAGTCCCACCAAAGTATTTTGCATCAAATTACAACTCATAACATCGTAAGCTTTAGCCGGGTCAAGAACCTTCCATTTATCAAGAGTTCCTATCGTAACCGTATCCTTTTTTGTACCGGCTACTGCCGACGAAAGTAAAAACATCGGTAGAGCCAATGCAAATAATCTTTTTTTTACCATCTTTTACCTCCCTTTGGTTTTTGAATTAACATTCACGCTATTTTACATCATTTATCAGAATAGTTAACATTAGTGAAGGAAAAAATTGATAAGTTTATTTGGTTGTACACATCCTAAGACTTTCATTAAATAGATAAGAATAATAGAAACAGTTTTTAACCACTTTTTTTACATAGTTTCTAGTTTCATCAAGCGGAAGAAAAGTATCAACAAAAAGTACCGTTTCCACTGCAGTTTTTGGTTTTCCGTATATTTTCAATAATCTTTTTATTCTTCCCGGACCTGCATTATATGCCGCAGCAGCCAGAGGAAAGGAATCAAATCTTTTTATCAATTTTTTGATATAGAATTCTCCATAAGTAACATTTACCTTCTCATCATAAAGATTTGCAACAACAAAATCATCTTTAAAGATAGAGGAGATATGTTTCCCGGTTAAAGGCATTATCTGCATATAGCCTATAGCACCACTCCTTGAAAAAGCCCCGGGATCAAAAAGACTCTCTTGCTTGGCAACTGACAGAGCCACAACATCTCTATTAAAAATTCCCGGAGAAGGATAAAGAATCCTATTGATAACCGCATATTTTCGGGCTTTCCCAGCTACCAAAGCTGCAAATCTTATAGCCTCCCTATATTTACCACACAGATAGAACCCAACGGCAAGATCAAACTTATCAAACCTCTTAATATCAATAAAATCAAGCAGGTATTTTTTCCTATTCTTTACGATATACCTCAATCCCTCATCTTTTATCATCGAAATATTAGGCTCTTCAAATAGAACCGGCTTCCCGTAACCGAGATAAAATCTATAAAAAGGCGAGATTCTCGTAACATCTTTTGAGGTAATTTTTCTCCCGAGATACTTTTTTAAAGCTAAAATCAACCCTCTGCTATCGGGTGTTCCCATCTTTTCAAGAACAACAATACCCTTATCAAACTTCCCCAAATTAACATAATATTTGACAAGATATTCGTTATAAATGTCCAAATCAAAGCCCTTCACAACATTAAGGGTCTTCTTATACAAAGGAATATTCGAAACTAAAAACCAATTCAGTACTATCCTGGAAGCCAAAACTTTAAAACTTCTCCTTCCGTCGGTATTTAAAAACTGTTCCAAAAGTTGCACTTTCTTAAAAGAATCTTTCTCCATTAAGGTAAGAAAAAACAACCTCTCGGGAATATCTGAGCGTTTAAAATAAAAACGGGCCGCTTTTCTGTTGCGTCTTTTATATTCAAGAACACCTTTAAGATAAGTATAATATCGGTTATTCATAGGTAAAAGATTTATATAGAAAGAAGCTATCTCGAAATTTCTTCTACTTAAAGCGTAACCTATCTTTTTTCTCAAAACAACACGGTTGCCAAACAAAAATTTAGTATCACCGGCATTTTGAACAACTATCTCTTCATCATATCTGTTGGAACGACGAAAAATATCAAAATATATCCTCTTGGCTTCCTCAACTTTTCCGACCTTTTTCAAAGCTTTAGCATATTTCAACAGAAAAAAATCATTAACCTTAGTATCTTTAAAGTTTAATCGGGAAAGCTCATAATAGTTTTTATTATCATCCAAAATAGATATTAAAATTTCAAAAACTGTTTTTTTAAAAGGGGAGTGCGGATAAGTTTCAAGAAATTTTTGACATAAGAATTCCTCTCTTTTTCCTTTTAAAAATTCAAAAGCTTTTACTTCACTAATGGAAACAGCATAAGAGGGAGTTGAGGAAAACAGAAACAGAAGTATAATTACGATGACCTTTCTCATAAGCCTATTATAACATTACGGAGAGTATAAAATGTTAAAGTTTGAAATAATTGAGACCGATAACAAAGCAAGAACCGGGATTTTGACAGGAACTCACGGAACCAGCAAAACTCCATGCTTTATGCCTGTAGCCACGGCAGGAGCTGTAAAAGGCGTAAAATGGGAAGAGATTGAAAAATCTGGTTATTCTCTCGTTCTATCGAACATATATCATTTATACTTGCGACCCGGAATCGAACTTATTGAGAAAACGGGAGGTATTCACAAGTTCACAAACTGGAACGGACTTATTCTCACAGATAGCGGAGGATTTCAGGTATTTAGCCTCGGAGACCTGATGAAACTAACAGAAGAAGGTGTTTATTTTCGCTCACATATAGACGGATCAAAACACTTCTTTTCTCCTGAACTTGTTGTTAAATTTGAGGAAAAAATAGGCGTTGACATAGGAATGGTACTTGACGAATGCACACCCTATCCAGCTACAAGAGATTATGCCCTTCACTCTCTTGAAAGAACCTACCGGTGGGCAAAAAGAAGTATAGAAGCAAGAACTTCCAATAAAACCGCAATATTTGGTATCGTCCAGGGAGGGGTGTTTGAAGATTTAAGAGTTTTAAGTGCAAGATTAACTTCGGGACTTCCCTTTGACGGAATCGCTATCGGAGGTCTCAGTGTCGGAGAACCAAAAGAAGATATGTACAACATAACATCACTTGTAACCCCACTGCTTCCGTTTGAAAAGCCTCGATATCTTATGGGAGTTGGAAAACCGGAAGACATTGTAGTGGCAGTTGAGTATGGAGTTGATATGTTTGACTGTGTAATGCCCACACGAAACGCGAGAAACGGAACGCTTTTTACACGAAACGGAAAATTAAACATAAAAAGTGCCAGATATAAAACGGATGAAAGACCCATAGATGAAGAGTGTGATTGTTACACATGCAAAAACTTTTCAAGAAGCTATCTAAGACACCTTTTTGCAGCAAAGGAGATAAATGCTCTTATTTTAAATTCTATCCACAACCTTCATTTTTACGGAAGATTATTGGAGAAAATTAGAAAAGCCATAAAAGGACAAAAGTTTAGCGAATTTAAACAGGAGTTTTTTGCAAACTATAAAGTGGACAAAGATAGCTGTTACTACAACTTATAGATGCTTGATAATCCAATCAGGCCTATTTGTTGTCAAAGAAGATACACCTAATTTTACAAACTCACGGGCAAGATAAGGATTATCAACCGTCCAAATGTTCCATATAAAATTTTCCTTTTTAAGCTTTTCAGATAACTTTACGCCATGATAAAAAGAACTGCAGGTCGAAATCCCATCAAGCCCGGCACTTTCCACAAGTTCTATTAGATAATCGTACACATAGGGCTTTCCCGGAACATTATAACCGTACTCTGCTATAAAAAGAACCCTCACATCTTTTAATTGCTTCTTAAGTTCTTTAACAAGGTCATAATGAAAACTAAAAAGAACAACATTTTCAGCATCAATCTTTTTAAACAGAGAAACAACAGGCTCAACAGACTCTATTCCCGATTTTATCTCAACATAAAGCTCAACATCTTTAAACGTTTGCAAAACGTCCTTTAAAAGCGGAACTCTTTCCCCTTTAAACTCCTCTTTAAAATAGGAACCAACATCAACCTTTTTAATTTCCTCATAGCACGCCTCAGTAACATCTAAAAACAGATTTCCCACCCTTTCGGTGGTTTTATCATGGATAACAACAACTTCCCCATCTTTTGTAACGTGAACATCCATCTCTATACCGTCAGCACCCTGAGAAACTGCAAGGGAAAAAGCGGCGAAAGTGTTTTCAGGTGCGTAAAAGGAAGCTCCTCTGTGAGCTATAATTCTCACAATCCCCTCTTTGATTTTATTACTTTTGAGATGGTGCCCACGGGCGGAGTTGAACCGCCGACCTCACCCTTACCAAGGGTGCGCTCTAACCGCCTGAGCCACGTGGGCAAATTACAGAAGAAAATATATGAAGTAAGAAATTAAAAGGCAAGGGATTATCCCCTTACCCTCAACTTAAAGACCTTTCTTGTTTTTAATAAGTTCTTCGACATAACTAATCCACTCATCCATACCTTCTCCACTAACAGTGGAAAGAGTAAAAACTTTCAGTTTCGGATTAAGAGAAAGCGCCTCTTTCTTAACCTTTTCAAGGTCAAAATCAAAATGGGGAAGAAGGTCTATCTTTGAAATAATGAAAACATCCGCAGTTCTGAACGCCTTAGGATATTTCGCAGGTTTATCAGGACCTTCGGGAACAGAAACAAGGACAACTCTAACATGCTCTCCAAGGTCAAAGGAGGTAGGACAGACAAGATTCCCCACATTCTCTATAAAAAGAACATCCAAATCCTCCCCTTCTTTTAGCTGATGTTCAAGGGAATGAAAACCTTTATGAACAAGCCCCGCTTCAAGGTGACATGCTCCACCTGTAGTTAGCTGAATAGCATAAGCTCCTTTTGCTCTTACTCTATCGGCATCCCTTTCCGTTTCTATATCACCCTCAAGTACACCTATAGTATATCTACTTTTCAACAGCTCTATAGTCTTTTCAAGAAGAGAGGTTTTTCCGGAACCGGGTGAACTTATTAGGTTAACTGCAAGAAGATTTTTTCCATCAAAATGTTTTCTGTTTTCCTGTGCCAATCTATCATTTTCTTTAAATAAACTTTCTTCCAGTTTTACCGTTTTTACATTTCCATGAGAATGGTCATGGGAATCGGCACCGCATCCACAAACATCACACATTTCTTCCTCCTAAACATCTATTTCAAGATCAACAACTTGCAACTCTTCTCCGGATAAAATTGTAACATTTAGAGATTTACACTCTGGACACTCAGGAAAATAAGCAGTTTCCGTTTCAAACTTTTTACCACAATCAAAACATCTGTAAACAGCCGGTACTTCCTCTATTTCAAGAACTGCATTTTCAGTAAAAAGAAATTCCTTTTTCGTTGCATCAAAAGCAAACTTAAACGAATCAACGACAACACCAGAAAGCTTACCTATCTTTACTCTTACCTTTAAAACTTTCTTCGCGTTCTCCTTTTTTGCAATCTCTGTAATCTTTTCAAGCATACCTACAGCAAGAGAAGCCTCATGCATTTCCAGATTCCTCTCTTTCGTCCATTAACGCAAGTACTTCGTCAAGTGCCTCCCATATTTCATCGGCAGCTTTTTCGCTAATAACCTCTATTGCACTTCCAACATGAACCATAACAAAATCTCCGACCTTTATCTCATCCTCAGGAATAAGCATAAGGTTTACATTTCTTTTCACACCCTTAGCTTCTGCAACAGCCATAGGATAGTTTATTTCGGTTATTTTCATCGGCACACCTACACACATGATTAAACCTCCTTTTTCTTCTCCCACCATATCTCTTCATCGGAAACTTTTTCTTTCAATTTTGGTTCCACTCCCAACTTCCTAAGCTCTCCGATAACTATATCTTCTATTTCCTCCATCTTAGATTTAACCTCAGAAGAAAGTTCTGTTTTTGCATCAAGAGACTTGGGAACAATTCCCACAAGCTTCAAATATTCAGGTGCAGAGCCTTTCATATCGTTCAAAAAAAGTACTTCCTGAAGTCCTATCTGATGTGGTGAAAGCTTAATCGGAAGTTTATCTATAAAAAAGTCTTCTCTATCGTAAATAAAAATCGAACCAGGCTCAGCATCAACAGCAACAACATCAACTATTATCATCTTTTTAATATAGTCTATAAGAGGAGAAAGAAATATACCTGCAGTACCACCATCTATTAGTTCAACATTTTCAGGAAACTCATATTTTTTCCTTAACCTCTCTATAAAATGAACCCCAAAACCCTCATCTCCAAGAAGGATATTCCCTACTCCCATAACACCTATTTTCTCCATTTTATCTCCTTAGTTTTCCAGATTTGAAATAAACTTACAAAAGCACCTTAATTATCTCAGATGCCTTTATAAATCTATTCCCAAAAATAAAATAAGGGGGAGTCAACTCCCCCTTCATTAATTATATACAACTTCTTGAAATCAATGATGCCCCTTAGGGAAAAACTTATACCCGGAGAAAATTGAAGAAATCAATCCTTCAGGACTTCTAATGTCATTCCAAGAAGCGATATAGATGTGAACTGCAGCAAAAATAGCAAAGTACCAGTTAAGAATATGATGGATAAACCTTGCAGTCTGTTGAGTCCCAAAAACAGAACCAAGACCCACAAAAAAACTACTCTCAGGATATAGAAGATAAAATCCCGTAATAAACTGAATAACCGCAAGAAGAATTGTCATAACGTATGACATTCCCGCCATAGCGTTGTGACCTGTCCTGTGCTCATGATTATCAGTAAGGTAAGCGTAATAAAACGATGTTGTTATCATGTTCTTAATGTTTCTCGGTGTAATGGGAGCGAAATCCCAAACCTTCTCGTTTTTGTTTCCAAAGAACCAGAGATATATCCTTGCAATAGTTGCCATCGTAAAGAGCATACCGGCTACATAGTGGATATATCTCATAATAGCCATAGTCCACTGATGGCTTCCTTCCATCCATGTATTTGTCCAGGGCCAGTTGATATAAAGCCCTGTGGCTATGAGAATAAATATAGAAAGCGCGAATACCCAGTGGTAAACCCTTAAAAGGACGCTCCACACATAAACTTTTTCGTAATCTTTTCCGTGACCTGCCATAGGTTTCCCTCCTTGAGGAAATTAGGGGGCATTAGCCCCCGAAAATTACAGAGCTTTAACTTTAACTATCTCTTTACCTTCAGGATCAATCATATGAACAGCACACGCGATACATGGGTCAAATGAATGAACTGTTCTTAAAACTTCAAGAGGCTTCTCAGATTCGGCAACAGGATTATCTATCAGGGCAGATTCATAAGGACACTTGCGTCCTTTTGCATCTCTTGGACCTGCATTCCATGTAGAAGGAACAACTTCCTGATAGTTTTTCATTATACCGCCGTTGTGAACAACAGACCAGTGGGAAAGCACTCCCCTTGGTGCTTCATGGAATCCACAACCTCTGATTTCACCTTTCGGATAGGAAGGTGGATTGAATATTTCAAGGTCTCCCCTTCCAATATTGTTAACAAGCTGCTCCCACTGTTTGAGAGCAAGGTCTGCCATCATTGCAGCCCTTATCGCCCTTGTGATGTTTCTACCGGCTGTTGATTTAAGGTTTTCAATAGTAACTTCTGTCTTGGCAACACTGCTTATCATACCAAGAGCTTTATCTGTCCACTTTTTAGTTAATTTATGTCCTGTAAGATATCCAACAAGAATCATTGAGAGAGGACCAACTTCCATCGGAACATAATCGTTACCAAGCTTAAATACAGGTGTCTTTGACCACGAATACTTCCCTTTCTCATCAACAGTACCATCAGCCTTAAATCCTGTGTATTTAGGAACTGTTTCCTCTTCCCATGGATGCCTTGTCCAATCACCGTCATACCAAGCATGAGTAATGTTCTCAGCTACATTATTGATAAAGTATGGATCGTAGAAGCTCTTTATCTCTTTAACCTGACCGTTAATTACAGTTCCACCGGGAATATCAAATAATTCCCCTTTTGTATCCTGTGGAAGATCAGGAACAGAAAGGTAGTATTCTCCTGTTTTACCATAATTAAGCCACTCTTTATAGAAAGCGGAAATAGCCATACAATCAGGGAAGTAACAGTTCTGAACGAAATCTCTTATCTCTTCAAGCAGCTGCTTGATGTAGTAGAGTCTCTCCATGTTAAGTGTAGCAACATTATCAGGGTTGATAGCCGTAGATACACCACCAACAGCAAGGTTCTGAATGTGTGGATTCTTACCACCAAGTATAGCGACAGCCTGACATGCTTTTCTCTGATAGTCGAGAGCCTGGAGATAGTGAGTAACGGCAATAAGGTTAACTTCCGGAGGAAGTTTCATTGCAGGATGTCCCCAGTAACCGCTTGCAAATGGACCAAGCTGTCCGGAAGCAACAAACTTTTTAAGCTTCTCTTGAACAGACCTAAATACGGAAGCACCGTTAAGTTTCCAGCTCTGATAACTTTCAGCAATAGCCGAAGCTTTGTTTGGATCAGCTTTTAAAGCTGAAACGATATCAACCCAGTCAAGGGCAGTAAGATGATAGAAGTGAACTATATGATCCTGAAGCGAGTGAGAAGCAACAATAAGATTTCTCACCATCTGTGCATTGTAAGGAATTTCAAGTTTTAGAGCATTCTCCACAGACCTTACGGATGCCATAGCATGAACCGTTGTACAAACACCGCAGGTTCTTTGAGCAAACATCCAGGCGTCATCCGCCTTTCTGCCCTTTATAATATTTTCAAGACCTCTCCACATCTGGGCAGAAGAGTAAGCATCAACAACACGACCATCTCTAACTTCAACCTCTATTCTCAAGTGACCCTCTATTCTTGTAACCGGGTCAATTACAACTCTTTTTGCCATAGTTTAACCTCCATCTGGGGTTTATTTATTGATTATTCTTCCTCTTTCTTTTTACCTTTTGCAAAACTTTTAGCTACACCGATACCTGCGTGAATTGCAAGAGCTGCAGCCGTAATTCCAAGAGCTTTCTTACCAATGTCGGTAGCATTTGCAATTGTTCCACCGTTAACAGGCAGTGGCACTCCAGGAAGTCTTTCATGGAATGGACTCATAGTATCCCAGAAGTTTGGCTCTGTACATCCGTAACATCCGTTACCAACAGAAACAGGCCATACTTCAACATCGTTAAATCTGATAATAGAACAGTTACCAAAAGTTTCAGGAGCTTTACAACCGACTTTATAAAGACAGTATCCAAGCCTGTGTCCTACATCACCAAACTGCTCAGCGTATCTTCCCTCATCAAAGTGAGGCCTTCTTTCACAGTGGTCGTGAATTCTCCTTCCGTATGCAAATAGCGGTCTTCCGTAAATATCTGTTGGAGGAAGCTTCTTAAATGTAAGATAGTAGAGAACTGCTGAAAGGAAGTTGTGTGGGTTCGGAGGACATCCACCAATGTTTATTATCGGCTTATCTTTTATAATATCCCCTGTCGCAACAGCTTTTGTCGGGTTCGGCCTTGCAACAGGAATACCTCCCCACGCCGAACATGTCCCGATATTGATGATGGCTGCAGCATTCTTCGCAGCTTTTTTAAGATTATGCTCTGCAGAGTGACCACCAATCATACAGAAATCTTCATACTCTCCTGTCGGAATGGAACCTTCAACAACAAGAACATAACCGGGCTCTTCTATAGCCTTTTCAAAAGCAGCTTCCGCCTGATGACCGGCACCAACCATCAATGTTTCATGATACTGGAGGTCAATAAGGTCAAGTATCAATGTTGCTAAGTCAGGGTGAGAAGCCCTTAGCATAGACTCTGAACATCCTGTGCACTCTTGAAAATGAAGCCAGATAACTCTCGGTCTTTCAGGGCTTTCAGCCGCCTCAGCAACCTTTGTAACCATCTCCATAGGAAGTCCCATAGCAGCCGTAGCTATAGCACAAGCACGTAAAAAACCACGACGGGAGATTGTTCCCGGTAATCCCCCCGTGAACATGTTTCTGTCCATAGTTTTAACCCTCCTTTTCTTGGATTGGACATTACTGTATTTTTGATTATAGAAGCATCTTTCAGGTAAGTCAATACTTTCTTATATAAGTAGTATCTAATATAAAGGTGGTATAACTCTAGTTTGATTTTTATATAGAAAAGTATTACCACTTCTAAACCACTTCGGAAAATATGCAAAAGTTTATTTAAAAAAAATAAACTTTTGCATATGATTAACAATAGTCAAAAACAAAACAGGAGGAAAACGATGATAGAAATAGAGAAACCAGCACCTAATTTCTGTTTAAAAGAGGAAAATGAAAAAGAGATATGCCTTAA
>JALSLT010000112.1 GCA_026988135.1 Desulfurobacterium sp. | reverse complement strand
ACTTTGCCAGATACCATCCCGGAGGAAAACTGGGCATCAAACTTTCAAAAATCAAAGATTTGATGAGAAAAGGCGAAGACGTTCCCGTCGTATCTTCCAAAACCTCAATAAAAGATGCCATATATGAAATTTCCTCAAAAAAAGTAGGTGCCACACTGGTTTTAGAAAATGGAAAACTTACGGGAATTCTTACCGACGGAGATTTAAGAAGGTTTCTTGAAAAAAGAGAAAACATAAACGCCCCGGTTAAAGATGCAATGACTGCAACCCCAAAAACCATAGACGAGGAAACTTTTGCCGAAAAAGCTATCGAAAAAATGGAAAAATATAAAATAACAGTCCTGCCTGTAGTTGATAAAAACAGAAATCTGAAAGGCATCATTCATCTACATGATATACTTGGAAGGAGATTCTAATGAAGAATATAAAACTCATAGTCCTTGATGTTGACGGAGTTATGACTGACGGCTCTATCTACTACGATGATAACGGAACAGAATATAAGAGATTTAACGTAAAAGACGGGTTTGCCATAAAACACGCCCTTAAAAAGGGAATTAAAATGGGCATAATTACAGGAAGAATTTCATCCGTAGTGGAAAAAAGATGTAATGAGCTTGGAATACAGTTCGTATTCCAAAACGTTAAAGATAAAGTGAAAATTTGTGATGAACTTGTAGAAAAACTTAATCTCTCTTACACTCATGTCGCATACATGGGAGATGATATACCTGATCTGCCCCTCATCAAAAAAGTAGGATTTTCCGGAGCTCCCATAGACGCAGTAAAAAAAGTAAAAAAAGCGGCAAATTTCATTAGCGTATATCCAGGAGGCAAAGGAGCAGTAAGAGAATTTATAGAAAGAATAGTAGGTGAAATCGGGTGAAAGAAAAACTGTTCCAAATTGCTTTGTTACTTTTACTTCTCGGTTTAGCTCCTATATTTTTTTTCTTCTTAAAAAAAGAACCCGCTCCGAAAAGAAAATTTGAAAGCTCTAAAAAGCAAACTATAAAAACTTTTATCTTCACGGAAATTAGAAACGGGGAAAAACGGTGGATACTAAAATCACCACAAGCTACATTTAAAGGAAAAGATATCTTTCTTCAACAACCTATCCTGTTTGTATTTTCTCCCGAAAACTCAACAATATATGCAAATGAAGCCATTTATAACAAAGAAAGCAACTTCGCCTCTCTTACTGACGTTACATTAAAATCAAAAGAGTTTACGGCAAAAACATCAAACGGAACATTTAACGGAAAAGAAGAAAAATTCATCTCAAATTCAACGTGCAAAATAGTGTTTGAAACCGAATATTCAATAAATGGAAAGAAATGTTTCATAGACCTTAAATCGGGAAAAGTTATAATAAGCGGAGGAGTTTCAACAATTATTCAAGAAAAAGCTAAAGGAGAATCAAAATGAAAAAAATAATCCTTTTACTGTTGTTAATGTTAACAACAGTTTCAAACACTACATTTGCAGAACAGATAAAAACCGGGAAACTTCCGATTATAGTGGAAGCACGACAACTCACTTACGATAAAAATAAACATAAAGCCATATACATAGGAAACGTTATCGTACAAAAAGGAAACATAACTATAACAGGAGACAAACTCATTCTCTACTTTGACAAAACCGGGAAATTGGTAGAAAAAACCGTTATGACCGGTAATGTTAAATTTAAAGGACCTCAGGGAGAGGGAACATGTAAAGAACTTGAATATTTCCCCGGACAAGAAAAAATAATCCTGATAGGAGATGCAAAACTAAAACAGAAGAAAAACATCATAATAGGAGACCGTATAATCGCTTTCAAAAACGGAAACGTAACTGTAGAAGGCATAAAACAGAAAGTTAAAACGATTATCTTTCCCGGAGAAAACAGAAATGGAACAGGTAAATAGCACCGACTTAAACGTTCTGTCAGCCGTAAACATTAAAAAAATTTACGGCAACAGGACAGTTGTAGAAAATGTGTCGTTAAAAGTAAGAGAAGGAGAAGTAATAGGACTTCTCGGACCAAACGGAGCAGGAAAAACTACTACATTTTACTGTATTATAGGCTTAATAAAACCTGAGGAAGGGAAGGTTTTCATAGGTGAAGAGGAAATTACCGACGACCCAACATATATAAGAGCAAGAAAAGGATTATCCTATCTACCGCAAGAAGCATCTATTTTTAGAAAGCTAACAGTAGAAGAAAACCTAATAAGTGTTATGGAAATGCACAACTACTCAAAAGAAGAAATAGAAGAAAAAACGCAAAATCTATTAAAAGAATTCGGATTAGAACACCTGAAAAAAAACAGAGCAGACACCCTTTCCGGAGGAGAAAGAAGAAGGCTGGAAATAGCCCGAGCTTTAACAATAAAACCTAAATTTTTACTTCTGGATGAACCTTTTGCGGGAGTTGACCCTATCGCAGTTGCAGATATACAACAACTTGTAAAAGAACTGAAAATGAAAAATATCGGAATACTTATCACAGACCACAATGTAAGAGAAACTCTAAAAATCATTGATAGAGCATACATAATAAGCCACGGAAACGTCCTTGCCGAAGGAACACCGGAAGAGATAGCCAACTCGGAAATTGTAAAAAAAGTGTATCTCGGAGAAGACTTTACTCTTTAAAAACGGAGACAAATTTATGCAACATCTGTTTTGGAACGTTATATTCCCTCTTTACATACTCATAACTCTCGGATTTTTAGCCGGTAAAATCCGAAAAAATCCGGACACTGAAGTCATAACCTTCATTGTTTTATATTTTCTTGCCCCTGCTCTCGTTTTCTCTTCTTTCCGCACAATAAATATCTCCTTCGAAAATATTAAGTACATAATCATAAACGGCGTTATTACAATAGGAGGAGTATGGTTCTTAGCATATCTTTTCTCCCGATTCTTCCACAAAATCCGCTCCCCGGCATTTGAAATATCTTCGGCGATTATGAACATAGGTTACCTTGGAATCCCTCTTGTCTATGTTCTACTTGGCGAAAAAGCAGTAGGATACGCCGTAACCTATATGGTTTTCGTAACAATCATTCATTTCACAGTAGTAATAGTCATCTTAAATCCCGGCAACTTATCGGAAGGATTAAAAGAGATATTCAAAATACCTTTAATCTATGCAGTAATTTTCTCTCTATTTATGAAAAACTTTCCGCTACCTTCCGGTATCGAAAAAATGATAAAACTGATGGGCGATTCAACAATGCCCCTTATGCTAATTACAATAGGAATAAAACTATCATCTATGGATTTCAAAGATATAAAATTTGGAATCTCAGGTACAGTTCTAAGACTAATATGCGGAACTTTCATCTCTTTCTTTGTTATTAAGAACTTCCCTGTATCATTACTTCTAAAAAAAACAATATTTATCCAGTCTGCACTTCCTTCTGCAATACTGAATTTTGTCCTATGTGATAAATTCAAGCAACAACCGAACATAAGTGCATCAATAATTTTTTTCTCAACCGTTGTATCTCCTGTATGGTTATTATTCGTTATAAAACTTTTATTTCCACTTCTTTAAACACGGAGAAAAGATGAAATATATAGAAATAATAGGATGGACAGGATGTATCATGTTACTAACAGCTTATCTTTTTCTTTTTTTTAAAAAATTCCGAATATTTCTATGGTTCAATCTCTTTGCATCCTCATTTTTAACCGCTTATAGCATACTCCTTAAAAGTACACCGTTTGCCATTGTTAACGGATTCATAACCTTAATCGTACTAAAAAAACTTATTACAGGCGAAAAAAATTAAGGGTTAAATACCTTTTTTATATTCTTTCAAAAAATAATCTATCGTTTCAACTCTTATTTTTATTGCTCCGGAAGGTCTGTTTTCGTCTATTTCATGAAAAGTAAAGTAAGGAGTCCCAGTTTTCTCCATAATTTCCTCTATCAATCTGTAAGTAGGAGCATCCGGACCACAACGAAAACTTGACAAATCAAGAACTGCCATATTCGGATGGTTTGAAGCGTAAACAGCCGCATGAATTTTTCTATTACTGTTTTCGCTATAAGATTTCTTGTAAATTTTAGAAATGGAAAAATCTTCATTATATGGAATAGCTTCTACGGACAAAACCGGATAACCTTTCATCTGAAGCTCTCGAGCAATCCCGTGATTTATCCCCGGATCATTATGGTACGGACGTCCTAAAGCAAGTATCACAATATCTCTGTTTTTCTCAGCATTCTCAATTATTCGCCTAGCCATATTTTGCAAAGTAGTGTAGTAAGAAGAAAGTGCTTTTAATCCCTCACTTACTGCCTTGCCGTTTTCTTTTTTTAAAACTCCTATTATTTGTGAAAAAAGATTAAAAAGCTCAAACTCCAAATAATCTCTATCATGAAAATGGATAAGAGGAGACAAATATTTCACCCCTTTTTCGATAAAAAGATTTTTTTCTTTCGTTAAAGTAGCTTCAACGACCATAGAAGTACCTGAAACCGTAGGACAAGCTTTAGAATCTTCACTATCATTTATCAACTTCGGCAAGGTGATAATTTTAGGAAAAAAAACAAAATCAAGCTTTTTTTTCAATAGATTCGAAACATGAGCAAGTGCTATTTTACTTGGGAAACACGGATCTATAGCTCCGCCTACAAGGTCGTTTTTAATCATCTTTTCAGAAGTAAAAGAGGAGGAAATTACACTTATCCCTAATGATTTAAAATACCCTTGAAAAAACGGTGCTAAAGAATAAAAGCTCAAAACCCGTGGAATACCTATGACTATTTCTCTTCCCTTGTCAGAAACAATTTCAACATCAGGTTCTTCAAAACAAAGCCTCGCAGCTATCTCTTGTATATTTGGATACTTTTTTTTAATAGCTTTTAAGTTAGCCATTTTGGTTTTTAAAGTATCCTCATCTTCCGCAGTACCTTTCTCACATGGGGCAATTATGTAATTTTCATCTTTTCCGTTAACTTTTATGAATGTTCTTACACAATGATTTGAGCAGAAATTACACCTTGTCGAATCATCACTCTTAACTTCTATTTTTAAGTTTTCCACCTTTTCAAATCCCGGGAAAACAGTGGTTTCTGTTTTCATAGCTTCAATAGCAGCCCCAAAAGCACCGGCTTCTCCGGTTATCGGATGGACAAAAACTTCTGCATCCGGAACTTTTTCCTTTATAAAATCATA
>JALSLT010000111.1 GCA_026988135.1 Desulfurobacterium sp. | reverse complement strand
AATTATTTTTTTATTTTCTCATAAATCAGTTATGAGCTCAGATATCTACAAAAAGAGGGCTAAAGAAAGCCCTCTTTTAAAGCATTGCCAAAGAAGTTAATATCAAAACTATAGCGTAAACAAATATAATAGAGTAAAGAACATTCTTTAAAAGATTATCTTGAACCTTTTCCATATTACTCCTCCTGAAGATTTTTAACTCCTAATGCTTCCTTTTTTAGCTTCTTCATCTCATTTTCAAAAGTTTCCCGTTTCAAGAAAACAGCAACGAAGTGACCAACAAACCCTTTAAGAGTAGCCATAGCAGCAAGAAGTAGAATCAATCTATTTATAAAATAAGCAAACCCAACAGGATGGAAAACTTTAAGAAAAAATACTGAAATCAGAAGAATAGGCAATCCTGCTAAAAAGAAGTAGGTAAAATAGGAGAAAGATGTAAACGAAAGGGGATTTTCATATTTCTCCCTTAACCTTTTTTCCACTTCATCAGCAGAAAAGCCCTTTTCTACCAGAATCTTAACATCTTCAGAAATTTTTTTATCAAAACTTCCCATCTTTACCTTCCAGTAAAGGTTAAAAGTTAGAGGGGATTACCCCTCTAACTTCGCCATAGATAATTTAAGTGTTAAAAAACAGATGGCTACAAACCACAAAATTGCTATTACAAACCACATAACAATTACCTCCATTAGTAAAGTTCTGCTTCTTCTCCTTCTTCCTGGAGTTCATGAGCGATAGATTCGGCAGAAACTTTAAAGAGAAAGATTCTGTACATCCACACCTGATAGGCAACAACAATAGGAACAAATATCAGTGCTGCTATAAGCATCACTGTAAGTGTTAATGTACTTGATGCAGCGTTGTAGATAGTAATGCTGTTTTCCACTCCAAGGGATGATGGAAGAAGAAACGGATAAGCACCTATTGCAGCACCTAAAGTGGCAAACGTTACAGTCAAAGCTGAGAAAAGAAACGCCTGCTTACCGTTAGCTTTACTTACCGCAATGTAGTAAAGCACTGCACAAATAACAGCGGCAAGAATCATCACAATCTCAAAAGGCATATATCTGAAAAGCGCCTTTTCAACCACACCATCTTTTATAAACGGCACAATAGAATCTACTACACTTTTTGGCAATCCTAAATATTTAAGGTCCGCCGGATTAACAATTTTAAATGAAATTGTATAAGCGAAGCCAAGACAAATTACATAAAAGAGAACAAAACCAAACCATAACTTTTTGGCAACAGCCTGCGCTCTTTCAGCAATTGTCCCTTCAGTTTTCCATAGAAGCCATGAAACACCATGAAGAGTAAAGAATAGAAATGTTGTAACACCAACTATTAGCCCATAAAGGCCGTGATTTGTAAGAGGATTTATAAGATTTAAGAAACTGATAGGAAACCTCTCGGCATAAATAAACCCTGATAGAGAATCTCCTCTCGCAAGGCTGTTAATAACCGGAAGTCCGGCAAGAACATTTCCGATAGCAACCCCTACGAGAAGGGCAGGAACAGCACTTCCAAAAAACACCATCCAGTCCCAGAAGTTTCTCCATGATGGATTTTCCTCTTTGCTTCTAAACTCAAAGGCACACGCCCTCATAATAAGGGCAACAAGCACAACAAAAAGTGCTATATAAAGAGAGCTAAAAAGTGCCGCGTACATCTCCGGGAAAGCCGCAAAAACAGCAGCTCCGGCTGTAATAAGCCAAACTTCATTACCATCCCACACAGGGCCTATGGAGTTAAGCATAGCCCTTCTTTCATGGTCTGTCTTTGCAATAAATGGGTGAAGGATACCAACACCAAAATCAAAACCATCCGTTATAAGGTAGGCAATCAAAAGTACACCTACCAGTAAAAACCAGATTGATTGCAGGTCAAAACTCATACTGCACCTCCGCTTTATTAATGAGTTTCTGGAGCTTTTGAAGCATATTTACCTATTAGGTAGAAGTTAGCAAACGCAAGACCTGAGAAAATAATAAGGAAAACGATGTAACTTATCATAATTTCTATATTTGTAATTTTAGAAACACCCTCAGCAGTTTTAAGTGCTACAGAAGTGGAATCTTTGTAATCTAACGGATATACAAGCCATGGCTGCCTTCCAACTTCCGCCATAGCCCAACCGAGCCAGTTACCGATATACGCAAGAGGAATCGAAAAAAGAGCAATTTTTAGAAATATCTTACTGTTTTCAAGATTTTTAAATTTAATAAGTCCCAGAAAGAAAAGAAGAACGTAAAACATACCGATATAAATCATGAGGTGGAAAGACCAAAACGTAATGTTAACAGGTGGAATGTAGTTTCCTGGACCCCAAACCTCCTCAAACTCTTTCTGTAAATCTTTCAATCCCTTAACTTCCGCATTTGGGTTGTTGTAAAGCATCAAACTTAAACTTCCCGGAATTGAAGGAATTTCAAAAACATTTCTCTGCCCGTTTTGATCGGCCCACGCAGCAATAGCTATTGCAGGACCTTTCTTTGTTTCCCATAGAGCTTCCGCAGCAGCTATTTTTGTCGGCTGGAATTTGGCTGTCTCAACAGTGTGAACGTGACCGATTCCCATTTCGGCAACAGAAGCAAGCAAACCAAAAACAATGGCTATAAATGCTGATTTTTTAAAAAGCTTAACGTTATTTCCTTTTAAAAGGTGATACGCACTTACACCGAGAACGAAAGCTGCAGAAAGAATAAATCCGGCAGTTATAGTGTGCATAAACTTAATATCAGCCGCCGGATTAAAAACGATATCTGCAAAATTGGTAAGAACAGCCTTCCTACCGGCAAGTCCTTCTGCAAGCCTGGAACCTACGGGATGCTGCATCCAACCGTTAGCTACAAGAATCCAAAAAGCGGAAATATTACTTCCTATTGCAACAAGCCATGCAGCGATGAGATGAACTTTTTTCGGAACTCTATCCCATCCGAAAAGAAGAATACCGACAAAAGTGGATTCAAGAAAAAACGCCATAAGCCCTTCAAATGCAAGGGGAGCCCCAAAGATATCTCCAACAAAACGGGAATATACAGACCAGTTCATACCAAACTCAAACTCATGAACAATACCTGTTGCCACACCAATAGCAAAGTTTACGGCAAACAGCTTACTCCAAAACTTCGCAAGGGTTTTGTAGTCCTCTTTCCCGGTCTTGTAGTGAATAGTAAGCATAACTGCGATGAGAACGGAAAGGCCGAGCGTCAGCGGAACGAAAATAAAGTGGAAAAACACAGTCATCGCAAACTGCAAACGAGACATGGTGAGGAGAAAATCCATCTTGTCCTCCTTATAGTAAAGTTTTTATCGTGGTTTCTATCAAAAACAAGGGAGACGAGAATTACTATTCCCATCTCCCCATATTAAGCAAAGTTATAAAGCTTTTCAAGTTAATCCGCAAGTATCTCATCTATTGTAACAACACTTCCAACATTTCCTGCAATATCAGGCCCCGGTTTAAGCGTCTTCTTACCCAGTCGCCAGTTAGCAGGACATGCTTCGTCAGGATGCTCGTAAACATATTTCCACGCATCAAGTTGTCTTAAAAGTTCTTTCACATTTCTTCCGACAGGAGGATTAAGAACTTCCTCAGCAACCACAACCCCGTCCGGATTAATTATAAATCTTCCTCTTCTCGCTATCCCGGCATCTTCCATATAAACACCGTAATCTCTGGCCGTTTTCCCTGTCGGGTCAGCTCCAAGCAGAAACTTCACATCCTTCATAAGTGGTTCGGTTTTACAGAAAATCTGGTGACTGAACACAGTATCGGTTGAGATAGCAATCACCTCAGCACCTCTTTTCTTAATCTCTTCATGCATAGCTGCAACTGCAGCCAATTCAGTAGGTCAAACAAATGTAAAATCGGCAGGATAGAAACAAACTACGAGGAATTTCCCATCTTCATTCGGAACATAATCTGAAAGTTTTACGGATGTGTAACTGTCTGTTGTTGGGTCATACGCCTGAATGTCAAACTCTGGTGCTTTTTGTCCCACTAAAGCCATGGCAAACCTCCTTTTCATAAGATTAGTTAAAATTGATAATCAATTTCAGTAAAATAATAGATAATTCTTTGATGGAAGTCAATTTCTTTTTTTATCAGTTTTTCAAATTCCATCTCCCGCTCCCAAGCAATCTTATACTATATTCAGGTTTTATTATACGATTCTATCATTTTCACTATATCGGTATAACCCTTCATCTTTGCAATTGAAACAGGCGAAAGTCCCTTTACCGTTTTTAAACCTATATCCGCACCTTTTTCCAAAAGTAACTTAACCATATCGGCTCTCCCATATTTCGCAGCCAAATATATAGGTGTTTCACCGAAATTGTTTTGAATATTAAATGCCGCTCCTTCCGAAAGGAGATACTTAACGGCCTCAAATTTTCCCATATAAATAGCATAATGAAGAGGAACATTCCCAACTTTGTTTTTAACATTAACGTTAGCCCCATCTTTAACCAGAAGTTTCAAAACCTTCATCTCCCCCTGTCCGGCAGCAAAATGAATAGGCAACTCTCCTTTTTTTGTAGCTATGTTTACATCGGCTCCTTTTTCTATAAGGTAAAGGGCTATATTCTCATGTTTTTTAATCAACGCTTTAACAAGAGGTGTCCACCCGTGAGAATCCTTGTCATTTAAATTAGCCCCGTATTTGCAAAGAAGCTTAACAATATCGATATTCCCTTTATAAACGGCAAAATGTAAGGGACTAAATCCCATGAAATTCCGGCTATTTACATCCGCTCCGTGACCCAAAAGGAATTCAAGAATATTTAAATACCCTTTTATGGTCGCATAATGAATAGGCTGATAACCTCCCACATTTTTTACTTTCACATTAGCACCGTGTTTAACAAGAAATTTAACGGTTTCGAAATTCCCACTTAAAACAGCTCTATGCAAAGGCGTAAACCCATTATTATCTTTTATATCTACAACCGCGCCTTTCCTAAGTAATAGAACAACCACATCGGAAACTCCGTTTTCCGATGCAAAATGTAAAGGAGCATATCCTAATCTATCTTTTTTGTTCACATCTGCACCGGCATTTATCAACAGCTTTACAATTTCTGTTTCTCCCAAAGCCGCTGCATAGTGGAGCGGTGTCATACCTTTATTATCCGCTATATTAGGCGAAATACCGTCTTTTAATAATTTCTCCACCAAATTCGGCTTATTAGCCAAAACAGCCTCATGAAGAGACGTCTTTTTAAGATGGGCTGTTTCTCTTAAAAACTCCCCTCTGTAAACTTCTATCTTATTCAATCCGGCATAAGAAACTTTTGAAATCAGAAGAAAAAACAAAACCCAACCAGCACACTTCCTCATATCCAAACTCCTGAAAATGCAAAGTATTTTCAATTAGAATAATCTAAGCCTCACACCATGTCAAGTTCTACTGTCTTTTATTGAGCAAAATCAATGAAAAATCTAAAAAAACTCTAAAATTTCAAACTCACATAGTTTAATTAGGGAGGAACCTTTGAAAACGATAACGGCAATAGCAATACTGCTGATACCCCTCAATAGTTACGGATTAACAATAGAAAAAGCCGTTGAATTAGCGTTGAAAAACAATCCGGATATAAAATCGCTAAACTCCAAATTAAGAACCTCGAAACTAACGGTGAAAGAAAAGAAACGAAATCGCTTTGGAAAATTTATATTAAACGGCGGTTATACACACTATAACATTCCGAGAACTCTATCTCCTATAGTCCCTCCAATAACTCCTTCTGTAGTTACCGACAAAGACATATCGAACCTTGGAGTATCTTATACCGTAACACTTTTTTCCGGGTTTTCCCAACGGGAGGAAGTTAAAATAGCCCGGATAGATAACAAATTAACAGGACAATACACCTCACTGACAAAAGCACAGATAGCCTACAATGTACGTTCGATTTTTCTGAAAATATTGTCTATGAAAGAAAACAGAGAAGCTGTCCTCTCATACATGAAAGCTCTAAAAACATTAAAAAAAGACATAGATACGGGAATACAAGTAGGCAAACGTCCTGAAATTGACCAACTGAAAGTTGAAGCAGAAATAGAGAAAACAAAATCGGAGCTTCAAACTATTAACGGAAACCTTAAAATCCTCAAATCTACTCTTGCCTTTCTCCTGGGCAAAGAAAAACTTGATGAAAATATTGAAAAAATAGAGCCTCAAAACAACAACCCCATCTCTCCTGAATCAAACAACAATCCGAGAATAGAGATAGCGAAACTAAACCTCAAAAAAAGTGAAAAAACAGTAAAAAAAATCAAATCGACCTATCTGCCCTCCATCAAACTATCGGGTTATTATGGAAACAACTTCGGAGGCGGTGAACGAGAAACGTTATGGCAAGTAGGAGTATCCTTCAACTGGCTCCTATTTGATTTCGGCAGTAGAAAACTGAAAGTTGAAAAAGCCGAAGAAGGTTTGATTATCTCAAGACTAAACATAGAAAAAACAAAGTTATCCGTAGCCAAAGACCTAAAAGAAGCTTTAACCAACATAGAAACCGCAAAAGAAACCATAAAAAGTGCCGAAAAAGAAAAACAACTTACGGAAAAAGTAAAGAAAATAGAAAAAGTAAGATATTCGACAGGTACCGGAACAATCTACGATCTTCTCACCGCAGAAGCAAAAGCAGTAACCGCTCAAACAAAACTTATAACGGCAAAATATTCGTTGCTTGATTCAATCTATTATCTAAAATACGTAAAAGGCGAGGTGAAATAATGAGAAAAATCATTACAATAGCGATTATCATAGCTCTCGGATTTGCGGGAGTAAAACTTGTAAAAAAAAGAAAAGCAACGGTTGAAAGTGCTTCTACTCCCACAGTCCCGCATATAACAATAAATACAATATCTCCCGATAAAAAAACTGTAATTGAAACCGAAACATTTACAGGAAAAGCAGAAAGTAATAAAAAAATTGCCGTAGCCACGAAACTATCCGGATATATAAAACGAATTTCCAAATCGGAAGATGATACTGTTAAGAAAGGAGAAACTCTGGTTATTATAGATTCCAAAGAGATAGAGAGCGGTATCAAACAACTTGAAAAAAACCTACAAGCCATAAACAAAGGAATAGAAGCCTTAACCCTTTCTCTCGAAGCGGCAAAAGCAGAACTATCCTTCACGGAAAATAGATACAATAGAGTAAAAGCCCTGTATCAAGCTGGCGGAGCATCCAAAGAGCAACTCGAAGGAGTGGAAACCGAACTGAAGCTAAAAAAGATTAAAATAAAAACGATAGAAAAAAATATCGAAACGAAAGAAAAAGAAGCCCAAAGTGTAACAGAAGCTATAAAAGGGAAAAGAAGTCTTTTACGATACACAACAATAAAATCATCAACAAACGGGAAAGTTAGCAACGTCCTTCTTAAAAAAGGAGACCTCGCAGTTCCCGGCAAACCGATAATGTTTGTCTTAAGCGGCAAAAGTAAAATAACCTTTCAATTCCCTTCAAAAAATTCCATAAAACCGGGAATGAACGTCATTATAAAAGGTTACGGGAACGGTACGATAACCAAAATCTATCCTGAAACAAAAAACGGCCTTTTTGTTGCGGAAGTTAGGCCTGAAAAAGAGATTCCTGCTAATCTTCTCCTTACATTAAAAGTAATAAAGAATAAAGTAACAGGCACAACAGTCCCTCTAAATGCACTAATCGAAAAAGAGAACGGGAATTATATCGTCGTAAAAACAGAAAAAGGGTTCACTCTTCTAAAAGTAACTATCCTTGCAACGGATGAAGAAAAAGCCGTTATAAAAGAGAACATAAACCAACCCATTGCAATAGGAAGCGAATCGAAACTTTTAAACCTTATAGCAGGTGGTGAAAAATGATAAAAACACTGCTAAAAAGACCTTACTTTATATTTTCATTTCTTGCTCTGTTTCTTTTTATGGGAATTTACGGGTATAACAACATAAATCGCAAATTGTTCCCTGACTCAAACAGACCGGAAGTAGCGGTTGTAATTGTAGAACCGGGAGCTTCAGCAAAAGAGATAGCCTCAAATATCGTTGTCCCCGTAGAGAGAGAACTATATACCATTAACAAAATCCGAAGAGTATTTTCCACAACGATAGACGAAGTAACTGTAATTCACGCGGAATTTAACTACGGGAAGAACATAGGAACCGCGACGACCGAAGTAACCCAAGCGATATCAAAAATAAAAAGTGACCTTCCTCAGGATATAAAAGAACCTCAAATTTACAGAATAGACAGCACAACCGCACCTGTCCTAACTATATCCGTATCATCGAAAAAATTACCGCTAACAGACGTAAGGGAACTGGCGGCAAACAAAGTAAGAGATACTCTCTTAAAAATTCCCGGAGTAGCAAATGTTGACATATTCGGAGGCTATAAAAAGGACATACTGGTAGTACCGAACAAAAAAATCCTTGACAAATATAATCTATCCACAACCAATATAATTGCCGCTCTATCAAAACATAACAAAGATTTTGCAATAGGCTCGGTAGAAAACAATTACTCAAAAGTCTTACTTAAAATAAAAGGCAAACGAGACATACTGGAGAAGATAAGAAATATCCCGGTCACACCTTCTCTTAAAATAAAAGATCTCGCAAACGTTTATTTCGGACACTACGAAAATACAGCACTTTACTACGGAAACAGCAACCCTGCAGTAGCTTTAGCTATTCAGAGAGAAAGCGATGCAGACGTCGTAAAAACCATTGAAAACGTAGAAAAAGCTATCAAAAAAATAGAAAAAGAATTCCCCGCTCTGAAATTTGAAATAACAGATACTCAAAAAGATACAATAATGCAAAGTACCACCAACATGTTTGAGTCCCTTAGAGATGCGATAATAATGTCCACAATCGTAGTGTTCTTCTTTTTGGCAAGTTTTCGTCAAGTACTTGTTGTTCTATTCACAATTCCTCTCGTTTACGCTTCCACGGTTGCACTTATGTGGATAACGGGAATAGAATTTAACGTTGTCACACTAACTGCCATTATTCTGGCACTTGGACTTCTACTTGACGACGCCGTAGTTGTTATGGAAAACATAGAAAGACATTTCAAGGAGCTGAAAAAACCGATCAGAAAAGCTGTAGTCGAAGGAACAGAAGAAATTATGTTTTCCGACCTTGCAGGCACAATAACCACTATGGCCGCCCTTTTTCCAATCCTTTTCGTAGGAGATTATCCGCAAACTATTTTCAGACCACTTGCCGGAACTCTTCTACTTGCCCTTGCAGCATCTTATGCAATCTCAATTACCGCCGTTCCTCTTCTGTCTCTTAGACTGTTAGCCATTAAAAATCCTATCATATTAAAAATGGAAGAATATTTTGAAAAAGTAATATCTAAACTAAACAACATTTTCAAAATGTTTTTCCACACCCTTGTTGAAAAGGGACTTGAAAATAAAATGATAGCTATAGGTTATCTTGTATCCTTACTGCTCCTGTTCGTAATGAGCGTAAAAGGAATCATGCCAATAGTAGGAAAAGAACTTATGCCCCCTATGGATACGGGAATAGTAAAAATCGGGATAACCGTTGATCCCAACCTAACTTTAAAAGATAGTGAAGAGGTTTTGAAAAAAACACTTAAAACCATTTATTCAAGCGGAGAAGTAATAAGGGTTTCTTCATCAGTGGGAAGCGAAGCCGGTGTTCTTTCCATCGGAAGTGGCGGAGGAATAGACTCTATATCCGTAACAGCAACTTACGTAAACAGATTCGGACGGAAAAAGAGTATTTGGGAAATCGAAAAAGAGATAAGAAGCAAAATAGCCAAAATACCTAACATTGAGCAATTTACTGTATCGGATTACGGGGCAACCGCCCTTTCAAGTATTAAAGGAAACATAGACGTTACTTTATACTCTTCAAACTTTGACTCTCTTGAAAAAGCCGGAAAATACGTTGAAAAAGCCATTTACGAAACAAAAGGAATAACCTGCGTTGCAAAAACATGGAACAAAAATAAAAAAGTTTATGTTTTAAAAGTTAACGAAGAGAAGGCAAAAATTTACGGACTTACACCTGAGGAGATAGCAGGGCAATTAACAACCCTACTCAGAGGAATAAAAGCCTCTTCATTCCCAGTAGTCAACGCAAAGGATTTCTCAATCCTGGTATGGACAGATAAAACCGATAGAGATTCCATAAAAACTATAGAAAATAGTCTCATATCAACGAAACTTGGAAAAATTCCCCTCTTAACGGTGGCAAAAGTTGAGACCACTTATGAACCTAACGTCATAACAAGAGAAAGCCTTGAATATACTCTCGATGTTTACGGATTTAGAGAAAAAGCTGCAATTACACATATAATGGACAGCTTTGACAAAGCATTTGACAAGTATCAGAACGAGTATGAGAACAAGTTACCTCCCGATATAAAACTTGAACAAAGCGGAGATGTTAAACAGTTTAACGACTCTGCAAAAAGAATGCTAAAAGCTATAGGATTTGCGGTTCTTCTTATCTTCTTTGTCCTGGTTCCTATGTTTAACTCCGTAAAAGCACCCCTGCTTATAATAGTGTCCATTCCTCTTACACTTATAGGTGCTGCATGGTCTTTACTGATATTTGACTATCATATCTCAATGCCGGCAATGATGGGATTTGTTTTGCTCAGCGGTATTATCGTTAACAACGCAATTTTACTTATAGATTTCGCACTTAACGGAATAGAAAAAGGGCTTTCCCCGAAAGAGGCCATTTTAGAAAGTATCAAAATAAGAACTCGTCCCGTTCTTATGACTGCCTTTGCAACAACCGCAGGAATGCTACCGGTTGCCATGGGAAACGCAATAGGACTGGAAAGGCTGGCACCTCTTGGGGCCGTGGCAATTGGCGGTCTTATCGTAGGGACCTTTCTAACACTTGTATTCATTCCGTTACTATTTGTTTACACTTACAGAAACTAATTCAGGGAGGAGGGTTTATTCCCTCCTTATCTTTTTATCAATTTAACCGCAAAATTTATAAGTTTTTCCACTTCCTCCAAAGATGAAGCTTCAGCATATGTTCTAAAAACAGGTTCTGTACCTGAGGGTCTGAAAAGAATCCAGGAATCATCTTCAAAGATAAGTTTTAAACCATCTATAGTAAGAGATTTTTTAACTTTCCTCCCTTCAATTTCTTCCGGTGGAGAAACCATAAGGCCTTTTAAGACTTCCCTTTCTTTATCCGAAACAGGAAGGTCCGTTCTTCTGTAATAAGCGGAACCGAACTCCTCAAATAAAGCTTCAACCATCTCAGAAACAGTTATATCTTCAACAATCATCTTCTCAACAACATAAAGCCCCATCAAAAGTCCGTCCCTTTCCGGAAGATAATCTATAAGAGCATAACCACCACTCTCTTCACCACCAAAAAGAACCTTTTTCTCAAGCATAACCTCTGTAATATTTTTAAACCCTACAGGGGTTTCAATAAGCTCTATTCCAAAAGTTTTACAGATTCTATCAACAAGATAACCGGTTGAAACCGTTTTTACAACACAGCCCCCCTTTAAACCTTTATTTCTCAAAATATGAAGAAGAATCAGAGCGTAAACTATTTGAGAGTTAACAAAATCACCTTTTTCATCCACAATACCAACTCTATCCCCGTCTCCATCATGAGCTATACCTATATCACTCTGTGTAGCTCTTACCTTTTCCATAAGCTCTTTCACATTTTTTTCAACTATAGGTTCAGGATGTTTATTGTCAAAGAGAGGGTCTCTGTAACTGTGAATCTGTGTTACAGTAGCTTTTGTTCCTTCCAAAGTCTTTGAAACGAAGCCCTGTTGAGCACCGAACATCGCATCATGAACGATTTTTACCTCTTTTTCTTTAAAAAGAGAAAGATTAAGCTGGCTTCTAACTCCTTCGATATAAGGCGTGTTAATATCAAGAAGGTTTATTTCTCCTTTACTGCCGCTTTTTTTATCCACCTCTTTTAGCTTTTCCTCTATCCGCTTCACATAAACAGTCCTTGCCGCTCCACCAAAATCTTCTTTCACTTTGTAACCATTATACTTTCCATAGTTATGGGAGGCTGTAATAACTATACCGTTATCAAACCCAAGATATTTGGTCGCATAAGAAACAGCCGGTGTGGGTGAAAATGTTTCTGAAATAGAAACTTCAAATCCCCATCCGGAAAGAAGTTCAGCAACAAATTTTCCAAATTCCGGAGAAAGAAATCTCATATCATAACCGACAACAATTCTCTTAGCTCCATCTTCTTTTAACACTTCAGCATGAGCAAGAGTAACTTTTTCTAAGTTTTCAAATGTAAAATCATCGGCAATAACACCTCTCCATCCATCAGTTCCAAACCTTATAGCCACTTTTCCCTCCAAAAGTTAAAAGTAGTTTAGATTATACTAAAGAAAGCAAAAATTTATATGGTAGAATTTTGAAAATTATGCTTTACAAACAAACATTTTTACAGGAGAAAAATGAAATATAAACTTTTTATGGACCCTGTTTATGATGAATTCGTAATGGTTGGGAGAGGTAGTACCGAAGAGAAAATAATAAATTCTACACTAATGCAGCGATTAAGATATATCAGGCAGCTTGGCCCCTGCTATTTTGTATATCCCGGAGCGGAACATACAAGGTTTCAACACTCCCTCGGAGTTTACTGGCTTGTTCAAAAAGCTTTTAGCTTCCTTGAAAAAAGGGGATTTTCCTTTGATAAAGAAGTAAAATTTTGCGTTTCGATAGCCGCTTTAACTCATGATCTCGGACATTCACCATTTTCACATGCACTTGAGAACAGCATAGTCCCTTATAAGCATGAAGACCTAACAATTAGGGCTCTTAAACTTCTTAAAAATCAAAAAATAATTGATGAAAGCACAGTAGGAAATGTTAGAAAAATAATAGAGAAAAACTTCCCTCTTCCGTTTGCCCATCAGCTTATCTCAAGCCAGCTTGACTGTGACAGACTGGATTATTTAAGAAGAGATGCTTTTTATACAGGTGTCAGTTTCGGTAAAGTTGACGTTAACAGAATTCTTGCATCAATTGACCTTCATGAAGACAATCTCGCCTGGAATTTTAAAGGTTTTAATGCCCTTGAGTCATATGTTATGTCAAGATATCAGATGTATTGGGCAGTTTACTTTCATCCTGTAAATATCTCTGCACAGGTTCTCCTTCAAAAGATGCTGAAAAGGTTAAGATTTCTCCTTCTTGGAAACAACGATGTTGAAATGGATTCACTACTCAAAGAAACCATTATAAATAAAGATGTTGAAAAGTTTTTCCTTTTAACAGACGCTTCAATAATCTCCTCCGTTTACCAGTTTACCCTTTCCAGCGACACCGTGCTTAAAGACCTAAGCACAAGGTTTGTAAAAAGGCAATTTTTTAAGCCTATAGAGATAGAAAGTCCTCAAATAGTCCTTGACTCGAAAGAACAACTTATAAAACAGGGATACGACCCCGATTACTACATGGCACTTATAGAACCGGCAAAAGTAGCTTATTCTTACTATTCGCCGAAAAAACTGGATGCAATTCTCGTAAAGATGAATGAAAACAGAATAGAAGAGGTTTCAAACATCGCTCCAACAGATGCCTTAAAATCCCTTTCAAGAAAAGTAAAAAAGACGATACTGTTCATCCCTCCTGAACTGGAATTCAATTTATAGAAGAGAAACAGATTGAAGTATATGGAAAATTTATTTCCTGGATTTTCACTTACCGCTATTCCAGAAACAATATTTTTTGAAGCATTCACAAGAACCTTAATCGAAAGTTAATTTTCATCTCATCATGTGAAACTCTAAAAAGAAGCGGCCACTACGGCCGCTATTAAGACTGAATTACTTTACAACAATATCTGCTTCAGTTGTTGGATAAATTTGAGGAGAATCGTTATAGTATCCTACAACCCCTGTAGCATCAATTATATCTCCAATATTCACAAAAGTTGACGGATCAAATCCCTCTTTACCACAGTAAACCGTTAAATCATTCGTTTCATCTGTTACAGTAATGCTTGAGGATGAAACATCTTTAACCGTAACACCTGAAAGCTTAACAAAAGTTCCGGAATAGTTTTCCACATCACTAATAGAAATCTCAACAGGTTCGAAAACTGTTCCGTTCCCTGTAACAACAACATCTGTCTCATCAGCAGGCTTCACTTCAACCATTCCACTATAAGATGTTAGAGTTCCGTTAATTGTTACAAGAGAACCGGTAGTTACATCATCAGGAATATTTGAATAAACAGCTATTCCCTGTGTGTTATCCTGAATAAAGATAAGAGAACCAAAGTCAGCAGTTACAACTCCGGAAACTTGAATCTCTTTTCCTTCAAGCTCTGAATAGTTATCATAAGCTTCTTTAATAGAGTTAAGAATCGTAATCGTCGAAGTTGAATTGTCAGTTTCATTAAGCGATGAAACAATTTCAATATCAGATGTTTCTCTTGGAAAAATCTCCGGCTTATCAATATAATAGCCAACAATTCCTGTAATATTAACAATATCTCCTTCTTTTACAAGAGAGGAGAAATCAAGTCCTACTTTATTATCGTATATAGTTAAATTCCCTGTCCCACCTGAAATAACCAAACTACTTGAAGATACAGACTCAACTGTAGCATTTGAAACTTTAACAAGATTTCCAAGATTATTCAAAACCTCATCTATTGAAATTACTTTAGGAGATGGAATAGGAGATTCTCCATTTATCTCAACGTTATCCCCATTTACCGGAACTATCTCAACCATGCCACTATACTTTGTCAAACCACCGGTAATTGTTACATTTGAACCTATGGAAAGTTGATCGGCAACTTCAGAAGCTTCTCCCAGCCATATAGCAACCCCTTCAGTAGCATCCTGAATAAATACAAGATTTCCAAACTTTGCCGTAACTACACCCGTAGCCTGAACAAGAGAGTTTTCAAGAGTTGCATAATCATCATACGCCTCTTTAATAGAGGTTAAAACAGTAACTTCGGAAGAGATATCCTCATGATCATAAATATTTACATCATCTTCACTAACAAGTTTAAGCTCTTTGGTTCCTCTAAACTGAGTAACCTGCGCTCTCATTCTTATCTTATCTCCGGGAGAAAATTCAGGATGATGACAATCACCCGCCCAAACAACTATCGAACCTGTATCATCTTTAATTGTCAAAAGATTTCCGTCGTAAGCAGTAGAAACTATAGTCGCATTAACTGTAACAAAGCGCCCGTAATAATAGTCAAAATTCGTATCATTAGTTATCTCCGAAATTTTCATTTCTGGATTATTTGAAAATTTATAGACTATAGTACTGTTATAATACTCTCCGTCAGAAGTTCTAACAGATACCTCAACATTGTGATTTTTATCGTCAATAGTTGTAGGAGTAATAGTACCTGTTACATGATACCAGGTAATTTTCGGCGTAACTATCGGCTTCATACCAAAGCAGATAGGCGTACCGTTATCTATTGTATAACAAACATCTTCAACAGTCTTATTTTCGTAATAAACATTAAATTCGGCAGATACAGGTTCACCCATCACAACATCAACAGGATTTAAAAGATTTATCTGCTTTGTTTCTCCTATACCTTTATAGAACCTGTTCACTTTCCCGTCTTTGATATAGTAAACTGCATAGCCCATAGGATTACCGTCAGGAGTCTTTCCTGTCTGCCACCAGTCACCACATGGAGCACCGTCCTGATATTCAGGAATACCATCTCTATCAACAACCCTGTTATCATGAGTGTGTCCCGCCAATATCACTATATGACCTTTATAAAGTTTAACCAACTCCATAAAAGCAGAATAGCTTTCACTTTCCCAAGAACCAAGGGGCTGATGATAAGAAATAATAATAAATTTATCCTTATTCGCTTCAAGATCCTCTTTCAACCAGTCAAGCTGTTCCTGTGGAAGCCTAACTGCTCTATATCCTGTTTCAGGAATTTCTTCAGGATCAAGCATAACAAAATGATAGTTTTCTTTGTTATAAGAGTAATAGGTTGTATCTCTATCTTTATCAATGTAATCAAAAATTAAGCCGTTTCCGTACCTTGGGTCGGAAATATCAATATCATCCACTTTTATACCGGCCTGGTCATGATTACCTGGAGCAAAAAGAAAAGGAACACCGGCTTCTGTTATCGGGTTGTATATTGTAGATTCAGCAAGTTTAAACCACCTTTCGTCAGTATCAAGGTCATGACTGTCGGCAAGTGCAACAATATCTCCGGTATCGACAACAACCTCCGGATTCATAGAAAGAACTTCCGCAACTGCCTTTTTCATTGTTGTTACAGGAGGAATTGTCCCTCCAAAAACATCAGCAACTTCTGTGTCGTTTGTTAGGTGGATGTCAGCAAAGTGAGTGAAAAATATTTCTCCATATCTAGTGGCATTCGACGCTGTATCACCACCATTATCGGAAAGCGTACAACTAGCACCTGTAAAAAGACACAAGGCGGATACAGCAAAAGGCAGCATTTTACATTTCTTGAAAATTGCCATGGATTACCCTCCTTTAAATTTAATTTTCCACAGCAATAATAGATTCCCAACAGTTAAAAAAGAGTTAATTAACAAATAAAAAAAGGGAGGCTTAAGCCTCCCTTAAAAAATCCAACAGCCAAACTATCGCATATGTCAATCTGTACTTTCCACTTCTTCTTTCTTCTCACAATACTGCCAGCCAACTTTTCTATACTCTTTCCTTCCAGTACCTGCAGGAATCAATCTTCCGATAATTACATTTTCTTTGAGACCTCTCAGGTAATCTCTCTTTCCTCTCACTGCCGCTTCGGAAAGAACCCTTGTTGTTTCCTGGAATGATGCAGCTGAGATAAAGCTCTCAGTAGAAAGAGCCGCCTTTGTAATTCCTGTAAGAATAGGCCTGGCTTTCGGAGAGCGCTTTCCTTCTTCGAACAGTTTTGCTCTAACCTTTTCAAACTCCTCTCTGTCAATAATCTCTTCCACTAAAAAATTACTATCTCCTGCATCTTCAATTTTAACTTTTCTAAGCATCCTTTTAATAATTACCTCAAAATGCTTATCGTTAATCTCAACACCCTGGGCACGATAAACAGACTGAACCTCATCAAGAAGGAACTTCTCAACCGCCCTTTCTCCGAGAATTGCAAGTATGTCGTGAGGATTCATTTGACCGTCTGTCAAAGATTCCCCTGCCTTAACATAATCTCCGGTTCTAACGTAAATATATTTACCTTTCGGAACTTCATAATCCCTCTTAACTCCGGTTTCAGGGTTAAGGATAGTTATCTTCTTCTTGGATCTTTCCGTTTCCACATAAACTTTTCCACCTATCTCCGCAAGAATTGCCGCATTCTTAGGCTTCCTTGCTTCAAGAAGCTCTGCAACTCTCGGAAGACCTCCGGTAATATCCTTTGTTCCACCTATTTTACGAGGAAGTCTAGCAAGTTGCGTCCCAATCGTTACTTTCTCTCCATCTTTTATCATTACACGAGAACCTACAGGAAGAGGGTAGAAATCAACAACTTCCCCGTTTTCATCAACAACTTCAATCATGGGCTCGTAAGGAAGGGTTCTATACTCAAGAATAACAGGTTCCGCTTCTGAAATCGTTACCCCGGGAATAATATCCTTATATCTGACTGTTCCAACTTTCAAAGCAAGAATAGGAACGGCCAAAGGATCCCAATCAACAAGAATCGTCCCTTTCTTAACCCTTTTGCCATCTTTAACTCTTAAATAAGAACCGTAAGGGATATCGTATCTCTCAAAATGTTTACCGGTTTTTTTATCAATAACCGCAATTTTCCCGGACCTATTAATAACAATAGTATTCCCTTCGGCATCTTCTATAACATTAACATCAAATATTTTTACCACACCATCGTGCTTTACTCTATATTCGGAAGCTTCGGCACCACGCATAGCAATACCACCGATATGGAACGTTCTCATAGTAAGCTGTGTTCCCGGTTCACCGATTGACTGTGCCGCAATAATCCCCACAGCTTCCCCAAGCTGAATGGTTCTTCTTCTTGCAAGGTCAATACCGTAACATTTGGTGCAAACCCCAAAGTCAGCCTTACAAGTCATAACAGATCTAATCTCCACTTTATCAATACCAAGGTCATCTATCCTCTTTGCCATATCTCCGGAAATTAGTTCGTTTTTATGGACAAGAGTTTCACCCGTTATAGGGTCAACTATATCTTCAGCCGCATATCTCCCTGCTATTCTTTTTGATAGAGGAACAGCAATCTCTCCGGCTTCCATAAGAGCTGTAACATCTATTCCGTCATCACACCCACAATCTTCCATACTTACAATTACATCTTGAGCAACATCAGCAAGCCTTCTCGTAAGATATCCGGCATCAGCAGTCTTAAGGGCAGTATCCGCAAGACCTTTTCTCGCACCGTGAGTAGAGATAAAGTACTCAAGAACTGTCAAGCCTTCACGGAAGTTAGAAATAATCGGGGTTTCAATAATCTCACCGGAAGGTTTAGCCATAAGACCTCTTAAACCGGCAAGCTGACGAATCTGCGTCTGACTACCACGAGCACCGGAAGCAAGCATCATATAGACAGGATTAAATGTTCCGTCATCAGTAACCCTACCTCTACTGCTTATATCATGAGTTTTCATATACTCCATCATATCCTTTGTTATCTGTTCGGTCACACGGGTCCATATGTCAACTATCTTGTTGTATCTTTCATCCTTTGAAAGAAGTCCTTTTCTATATCCTTCCTCTATCATCTCAACTTCTTTTTTAGCTTTTTCTATAAGCTTTTTCTTAGTAGAAGGGATATGAAGATCATCTATTCCAATAGACAAACCACCCAGGGTGGCAAGAAGGAACCCATTCTCTTTCAGTCTATCAAGCATATCTACCGTAATTTCATTACCGTATCTTTTATGAATATCAGATATCATCAATGCAATAGCTTTTTTACTCATCACCTTATTAACAAAAGGATAATCTTCGGGAAGAAGAAGATTAAACTTCACCCTACCAGCTGTGGTTTCAATAACTTCAGATTTTCCACTTTCGGTCTTATTAGCCGGAATCTTCACTTTGATTTTCGCATGAATATCTATAAGTCCAAGAGAGAGAACTTTCAACACTTCATCAAAGTTAGCAAATACTTTTCCTTCTCCTTTCGCATTCTTTTTCTCAAGAGTAATATAGTAAAGACCTAAAATCATATCCTGAGATGGAACTGCAAGAGGCTTCCCGTGGGAAGGAGCAAGAATATTCTGAGTGGAAAGCATCAGAGTATAGGCTTCAAGTTGAGCCTCAAGAGAAAGGGGCACATGAACAGCCATCTGGTCACCATCAAAGTCAGCGTTAAACGCAGAACAAACAAGAGGATGAAGTTTTATAGCTTTACCTTCTACAAGTATCGGTTCGAAAGCTTGAACCGAAATTCTGTGCAACGTCGGTGCACGGTTAAGAAGGACGGGATGTTCTTTAATTACTTCTTCAAGACATTCCCAAACAGTAGGGTCCTGCCTCTCTACCATCTTCTTTGCCTGCTTAACCGTATTGGCATAACCTTTCTCTTCAAGTCTTCTGTAGATAAAGGGTTTAAACAGCTCAAGAGCCATAATTTTCGGAAGACCGCACTGGTGCATTTTAAGGTCAGGACCGATAACAATAACGGCACGACCTGAATAATCAACCCTTTTACCAAGAAGGTTCTGCCTAAATCTTCCCTGCTTACCTCTCAAAACATCGGAAAGAGACTTAAGAGGATGACCCTTTGAACTTCTTACAGGCCTTCCTCTCCTTCCATTATCTACAAGAGTGTCAACAGATTCCTGAAGCATCCTTTTCTCGTTCCTAATAATAATATCCGGTGCATCCAGCTCCATAAGTCTTTTTAATCGATTGTTTCTGTTTATCACTCTTCTGTAAAGATCATTAAGATCAGATGTCGCAAATCTCCCTCCATCAAGGGGCACAAGTGGACGAAGCTCAGGAGGAAGAACAGGAAGCACTTCAAGAACCATCCACTCGGGATTGTTATCACTTTCGACAAAAGCCTCAACAAGCCTCAATCTTTTAACAAGTTTTTTCAGCTTCGCTTCCGTAGTATCTTTTCTCGTTGCTCTTCTTATTTCTTCCTTTACAAGCTCTTTACTCTGAATTTTTCCTACCTCAACAAGATAATCAACATACCAATCAAGAGCTTTCCCACCTTTTTCAATCTTCAAAGTAGATGTTTTGGCAAGCTTCCTATAATCCTCATAAGAAATTATCTGCCCTTTCTCAAGATTGCTATCACCTGCATCAACAACGATAACAAGTACCTTTTTAACAACACCTATTACGGTATCTTCGGAAAGTCCTGTATAATATCCCAAAGTACTCACAGCAGCTTTAAAAATATTGGGGAGTCTTTTTTGAAGGTCAGAATTTATACTGTCTATCTCCCCAGAATACATTCTTATCTCTTCTCTAAGTTCCTCTGCAAGCTCTTCAAGGTTAACTCTTCCAAGACCTTCTTTTACGGCCTCCGCTCCTATTCCAACTTCAAAAGCATCTTCACCAAGTTCCTCTACTTTTTCTCTGTATTCCTCTTCCGTCAAAATTTGAAACTGCTTTAAACCGGTCTCTTCTTCATCACCGGCATCAAGAACAATATAACTTTCAAAATAGACAACCCTTTCAACCTCACGAACAGAAAGGCCAAGAAGGGCACCTATTTTACTCGGAACAGATTTAACATACCAAATATGAGTACAAGGAGCTGCAAGATCTATATGACCAAATCTTTTTCTCCTCTCTTTAGAAAGAGTAACTTCAACTCCACACCTGTCACAAACTACCCCTTTATACTTTGAGCCCCTATACTTTCCGCAAAGACATTCGAAATCTTTAACGGGACCGAATATCTTTGCGCAAAAAAGCCCGTCTTTCTCAGGCTTTAAAGTTCTATAGTTAAGGGTTTCCGGAAGTTTAACCTCACCGTAAGACCACTCCCTAATCTCCTCAGGGGAAGCAAGTCCTATCTCTATTGCATCAAAATCGAAAGTTTTCGGTTCTTCTGAAAAAATTATCTCTCTCTTTCCCACTGCAGCTCCTCCTGTAAAGGATTCTTAAATGGGGAGGACAGCCTCCCCAAAAATTTACTCTTCATCTCTCTCTTCAAAAAGCTTTTCCGCTTCACTTTTCACTTCTTGCACTTCTTCAAACTGCTTTATAAACTTAACATCAAGAGCAAGAGCCTTTAACTCTCTAACAAGAACATTAAACGACTCAGGCAATCCGGGTTCAAAGGAATACTTGCCTTTAACAATAGATTCATAAACCCTTGACCTTCCTTCCACATCATCGGATTTAACCGTTAGCATCTCCTGAAGTGTATAGGCAGCACCGTAAGCCTCAAGAGCCCAAACTTCCATTTCTCCAAATCTCTGACCACCGAATTGGGCTTTACCGCCAAGAGGCTGCTGAGTAATAAGAGAATAAGGTCCGGTTGAACGGGCATGAATTTTATCATCTGCGAGATGAATAAGTTTCAGTACATACATGTACCCAACCGTAACATCTTGGTCAAACGGCTCTCCTGTTAATCCGTCAAACACCGTAAGACGTCCTGTTTCCGGTAACCCGACTTTATTCAATATCCCTTTTATCTCCTTTTCTTTAGCACCATAGAATATGGGGCATTCAAATTTCACACCCTTGGAAAGTTTTTTTGCTACCTCTCTCAGTTCATCGTCAGATAGAGAATCTATCAGCTTGCTGATGCTCTTATCGTTATAGATAGCTTTTATCTCTTCTCTAACCATATCAAGGCCGACCTTGAGAAGTTCATCTATTTTCTTTCCTAACTCTTTAGCAGCAAGGCCTAAATGGGTTTCGAGAATCTGACCTACGTTCATACGCGATGGAACACCAAGAGGATTAAGGGTAACATCTACAGTAGTCCCATCCTCAAGAAACGGCATATCTTCAATCGGCCTTATTTGAGAAATAACACCTTTGTTACCATGACGTCCTGCCACTTTATCACCGACCGTCAACTTTCTTTTCGTTGCGATATAAACTTTTACGACTTTATTAACTCCGGCCGGCAGATCATGACCCATTTCAAGTGCTTTTTTCTTCTCTTCGTAGATATTCTCTATCAAAGCTATCTTATCAACCGCTTTGATTCTTATCCCTTTAAGTTTTTTCTCAACATCAGCATCCTCTATAATGGATGGTTTCCTCAATGCAAAGAAAACAATCTCCTTAACTTTTTTCTTGTTTATTTTATCATCGGCAGAAACAAGAAGATTTCCGTTAGCATCATAAATATCCTCTTTAACCGTCTTACCTATAATAAGCTCTGCGGCTCTTCTATCCCTATCTTCTTTTACGAGACCTATTTCTTCCTGTTTTGCCCTTTCGAGTTTAGCTTTTTCCTCACTTTCTATAAGTTGTGTTCTGACATCCTTTTTCTCCCCTTTACGGGAAAGAATTTTAACGTCTATAACAACACCCTCTATACCATGAGGTACATAAAGAGAAGAATCTTTAACTCCTTTGGCTTTCTCACCGAAAATAGCTTGCAGTAATTTCTCCTCCGGAGTCAAAACCTGTTCCCCTTTCGGAGTAACTTTCCCTACAAGAATATCGCCAGGCCTAACGTACGTACCAACCCTAACGATACCGGATTCATCAAGGTTTCTTAAAAGACCTTCCGGTACTCCGGGAATATCCCTGGTTATCTCTTCTCTTCCAAGTTTTGTCTCAACAGCTTCACATTCAAGCTCCTGTATATGAATGGAAGTGTACACATCCTCTTTCAACAACCTTTCACTTACAAGGATAGCATCCTCAAAGTTGTATCCTCTCCATGGAATAAAGGCGATCAGAACATTTTTACCAAGAGCAAGTTCACCATTATCCATTGAAGGACCATCAGCGATTATCTGCCCTTTTTCAATTCTTTGACCTTTTTTAACAATCGGGCGCTGATTAACACAAGTCTTTTGGTTTGACTTTTTAAACTTCTTAAGTTCATAAACATCAAATCCCGTATCAACAGATATACCAACTTCCGCTATCTCATCTGAATCAACTTTTATAATTATCTTTTCCGCAGTTACACTTTCAACTATTCCGGAACGTCTTGCCACAATGGCTCCTCTACTAAACAGGGCAAGGGACTTTTCCATTCCGGTAGCGACAAACGGAGATTCAGTCCTAATAAGAGGAACAGCCTGACGCTGCATGTTAGAACCCATAAGGGCACGATTGGCATCATCATGCTCAAGAAACGGAATCAAAGATGCAGAGACTGAAAACACCTGCTTAGGAGAAACATCCATAAGATGAACTTCTTCTTTTTTAACAAGTTTAAATTCAGCCTTGTGTCTTGCCATAACCATATCTGAAGTGAGATTCCCTTCATCATCCATAGGAGCGTTAGCCTGAGCTATAACAAAATTTTCCCCTTCATCTGCAGTCATATAAACTATCTCATCAGTAACTTTTCCGTTTACAACTTTTCTATAAGGTGTCTCTAGAAATCCGAGCCAGTTTATCTTTCCGTAAGTGGTCAAAGAATTTATAAGACCAATATTTTGACCTTCCGGCGTTTCAATAGGACAGATACGACCGTAATGAGACGGATGAACGTCACGAACCTCAAATCCGGCTCTCTCTCTTGTCAAACCACCTGGTCCAAGTGCTGAAAGACGCCTTTTGTGAGTTGTTTCAGAAAGAGGATTCGTCTGATCCATAAACTGGCAAAGTTGTGTTAAGTTAAAAAACTCGTTTAAAGGATTTATAGAAGTTCTGGGATTTATCAAATCCTGAGGCATTACGGACTCAACATCCGCAACGGAAAGCTTCTCTCTCACGGCTTTTTCCAGTTTAAATAATCCAGATTTAAACGCTATCTCTGCTAACTCACCTACACCTCTTACTCTTCTATTTCCGAGATGATCAATATCGTCATATCCTCTTAATCCCTCATGCACCTCAAGAAGCGTCTTAACAGTACCCAATATGTCTGCTTTATGAAGCAATCTTCCGGCTTCATCATAATCAGGTTCGACAGACACTTTCTCAAGATTCGAAAGCTCAAGAAGCTTTATTGCAATTTCCCTATCAAGAAACTTCCCTTTCGGAACAACTATATCGCCATCTTCATTCTTTACATCTTCTGCCATTTTAAGAGGTGGCAACCAATCTATGGAAGTCAAATCTTCTTTTGTTATCTCTTTCAGCTTATCCTGAGAATAAACTTTTTCATTAATCTTAGCTCTACCTACCCTTGAAAGGTCATAATGTTTGGTGCTAAAAAACATCGTTTCAAAAAGCCTCTTTGCACCTTCAACAGTTGCTGTATCACCCGGTCTAACTTTTCTGAAAATTTCAACATAAGCAGCAACGAGAGGATCATCTATTTTTTCCCTTACTCTATCTCTTCTCTCTTTTCTAAGGGTATTTATAATTACAACACCATAAGGCTTAACTTTCCTGTGAACAACTCTGAACTCAGCACCTTCGGGAAGTTTTCTTGAACTTGTAGAAAGCTCTTCGTAAGCATCCTGACTAACTTCTCCGGTCTCAGGGTCAATAACATAATCAACCAGATAGTAGCCTATCATATCTTCGGAAGTTTTCACCTCACCATTCTCGTCAACTATGTGACCATCCACAACCTTAAACTTCTCTAAAACATCTCCGTAAAACAGATCGATAATCTGCTCATCTGTAATAACACCAAAAGCCCTTAAAAGATATGTTCCTAAAAATCTTCTCTTTCTATCGATTTTCACATAAAGAACATCGTTATGAGGAACTTCGAACTCTATCCATGAACCCATAGCAGGAATAACGCTTGCTATATCTATAGTCCTTGCTACGGTTGTTGTTTTAGACATCTCCTTCTTAAAAAAAAGGCCAGGGGATCTGTGAAGCTGACTCACAACAACCTTTTGAGTACCATTAATTATAAATGCCCCCTTCTCATTCATAAGGGGGATTTCTCCGAAATACATTTTGTTTTCTTTAATAATCGGTGCTATTTTTTCACCCGTTTTAGGATCTTTTTGCCACACATGAAGCTCAAAAAGAACTCTTAGAGGAGCCGTATATGAAACTCTTCTTTCTATACATTCATCAGGAGTGTATTTAGGCCTGAAAATAACCTCCATTCCACAACTTGAGCACACAACTCCTTTACCACCAAGACCATGATACTTTCCACACTTACAGTACCAATCACCTATCTCATAACCTTTGTAGTGAATTTCCACACCGGAAGATTCGTCAAGTATAGGAAAAGCTTGTCTGAACGCAGATTCAAGACCGGTGTTTTCCCTTTTTTCCGGATGTTTATCAATTTGAAGAAACCTTCCGTAAGACTCAAAAGAAAACTCAAGAAGGTCTGGAACCGGAAGAACTTCAGCCCTATCAGCAAAAGTTTTTCTGGGGAGGGATTTTTCCTGTTTGATGCCTGTTGTTGTTTTTATTGCCTGCATTTTACTCATACTGCACCCTCTTTTTTGGTTTTTAAAATAGAACAAGGGTGGTTGTCAATCCGACAACCACCCGCTAACTGGAGAAATTTATATCCTATAATGTTAATCTGCAAGAATTGTAAAAAATTACTTAACCTCTACTTCAGCTCCTGCTTCTTCAAGCTTTTTAGCCACCTCTTCAGCTTCTTCTTTTGATACTCCTTCTTTTACAGGATTTGGAGCACCATCAACAAGAGCCTTAGCTTCTTTAAGTCCAAGTCCTGTAATCTCTCTTACAACTTTAATAACTTGAATCTTTTTAGCTCCAGCACTTTTAAGAACCACATCAAATTCTGTTTTTTCAGCTGCGGCAGCTTCACCGGCACCACCGGCAACTGCAGGCCCAGCAGCAACAACAGGCATATCTGATACACCAAACTTCTCTTTGATCGTGTTGATAAGCTCAACAAGTTCAAGAACTGTCATGCTTTCAATAGCTTCTACTATCTGGTCTTTTGTGATTTCAGCCATTCTTTACCTCCCTATACAATTAAGCTGTTTCTTTTTCGGATTTAGTATTTTCAAGTACAACAACAAGCTTCTGGAATAGATTTTCCAGAGACCACGCAACGGCATTCACCGGATACTTAAGCGTAAACGCAAGCTGTCCGAGTAATTCCTCTCTCGAAGGAACAGAAGCAAGTGCTTTTAGCTGGTCATAGTCAGCAACTCTACCTTCAATTACCGCAGCCTTAAATTTAAGTTTACTATCTTCTTCGATAAACTTTTTTAGAGTCTTTGCTGCAGCTACAATGTCTTCAAAAGCAAAAGCTATACCTGTCGGACCAACAAAGTCATCAGCTATTTGCTCTACTGGCGTATCAAGATACGCTTTTCTCATAAGAGTGTTTTTCACAACCCTATACTCTGCTCCTGCTTCTCTCAAACTTCTCCTTAGAGCACTACTTTCAGCAACGCTCATCCCTTGAAAGTCCGTAAGAACGACAAGGGGTGCTCCGGAAAATTTCTCCTTGAGCTCTTCAATAATAACTGCTTTATCTTTTCTCGTTTTCAAAGGAGCTACCTCCTTAAGGTTTTAAATGTTGGGATAGTAGAGGGAAGTAAAACTGAAAGAATAGCACCTGAAAACACGATAGACTACTCCTCCGGTCTCAGCAGGCTGTCCTGCGACATTTAAGTGCAAACACCTACCCTCTACAACCGCCAACTGCTGGTGGTAATTATATGGATAAATTTACCGTTGTCAAGATTTTAAAATCTATTTGGAATGTTTTCCCGTAAAGTACACTGTTAATGCTATCGTTAAAATAGCCCCTCCGAATATTAGCAAATCCATCGGTGTAGTGTAAGCCACTCTTTGAGCATACTTAAAAAATGTAACTATAAGAACCATCAAAACAACTTTTGCAAGTTTAGCTTTTAAATCTTCAAGAGATTTAATATTCAAAATTTTAACATTATCGGATGCTTCGGCAGGCTCAAGTTTGCTCACATAAAGCTCATATAAACCGAGAGAAAAAATAATCATTACTGTAGCGATAAGATATATATCTACGGCAGTAATAATATTACCTATAGCATACTTGTAATAATCAGCATCATAATCCATAAAATTCTGCATCGTCTTAACAACAACTTTAAAAATCTTATTAGTTCCGATTACAAAAAGAGCGAGCGAAGCACCGAGAGAAGGGATAACTGCTATAAGAACAAGGAGACGACTGGCCCACAAAGCTTTTTCGAATGTCCTTTCTAAAAAAGGTCTATCTTCGCAAAGACAATCCTTATCTTTATTTTCATTAGTTGTTTTTTCTTCAGTCATAATATAAAAACTCCTTCCTTATTATTCTTTTATAGGTCAAGTAACTGGGATTCTCTCTTCATCAATCTGTTAAACAGCGTATCCCAAAAGTAGTTTGATGATTTCCTCACGGCAGCATTAACATTTGAATTATAAAACTTCTCGGAATCCTCAAGTTCTCCGCTTAACAAATCAAATAATGCACCCTCTTTCAGAGCTTTATCAATCTTGTCCTGGTTATACAAGAAAAAATCCGCAACAACTGTCCTTGCAAGTCTTTCGGTTTTTCTCAAATCTTCCTGCATAATCTCCTCCTAAACCTATTTTCCACCTATATTTTACTCCACTTTTTCAGTAAATGTATGAATTCCACATTCCGTTTTACTCTTGCCCTGCCATCTACCGGAACGCTCATCGGAAGACACTGACAAATTCGTACAAGGAACACATCCAAAACTTGAATAACCTTTATCATAGAGTGGATTATAAAAAAGCTCTTTATCATATATAAACTTCCAAACCTCTTTTCCCGTCCAATCAGCCAGAGGGCAAATTTTTATAACATCTCCACCAAACGCAAATTTATGAAATTCAACTTTCTTTAAACCTTCTCTCGTTTTTGACTGATCTCTCCTTAGCCCGGTAATCCAAAGATCAACACTTTTAGATTCAAAATAACCTTCAAGGGGTTTTACCTTCCTCAAGAAACAACATTTATCAGGATCTTTCTCCCATAAATTATCCCCGTGGAACTTAGCCTGCTCCTCCACGGAAAGCTCAGGCTTTATAATTTTGAGATTAATTTTCCACTTCTCTTTCAAAAGCTCCATAAAACGGTAAGTTTCTTCGAACAGCAACCCTGTATCGATACATATAACCTCTATATCAGGTTTCACTTTTAATGCAAAATAAAGAAGCACAACTGTATTTACGCTAAATGACGCTGTCAGAACAGGATAACGGGAATTATCAATAAAATGCTCTATCAATTCGAAAGCTGAAAACTTCTCAAAATCCAAAACAGACTCCTAATCGAAACTATCAGCTACTATATAATCTAACCTTTATTCCACCATTTGAAAAGTTTAAAACCTCTTTACATCTAAGACCTGTTGCCTTCGCAAAACTCTTATCCGGAGCCAGAAAAGCCGCCTTTACCGCCGGAAAAGCTTTTTTTATCCACTTCCCAAAGTCCCTATATACGCCAACCGTATCGGTAATTATTCTTTTTCCATAAGGTGGATTTGTCACAACATAAGCTATCTCGGGAAGACCCTGAAAAGGGAAAGAGCTCTTTTCAAAGTTTATTTTCAAATTAAAATAGGCTGCATTTTCCATTGAAGCATCAATCGCCTCATCCGATATATCAAAACCGTAAACAGACGTTTGAGATATAATACCCGATTCAAGCTCTTTTTTTATAGATTCAAACAGTTTTTTATCAAAATTTTTCCAATCCATGAACGCAAAATCCCTCCTGATTCCCGGAGGAATATTTGCACTTATCATTGCAGCCTCTATCGGAATAGTTCCCGAACCACAAAAAGGATCAACAAGAGGTGTTTTTTTATCCCAGCCCGAAGCCAATATAATTGCAGACGCAAGGTTTTCCCTTAAAGGTGCTTCCGTTTCCATAACTCTATACCCTCTTTTATGCAGAGGTTTACCGGAGCTGTTAACGCTTATGGTACAGATATCGTTCTCCAACCTTACAATAATGGAGGTCCCCTCATCTTCAAACTTTGCTTCCCCAAGTTTATATCTCAATCTACTATGAATTCCCCTTAAAACTCTTTCGGCAACCGCCTCCGAATGGTAAAGTTTTGATTTTTTACAGGTAGCTCTCACCTTAACATTTTGAGAATAAGGAAAATAGATAGCCCATGGATATCGGGAAACTTTTCTTACAAGATCAGGAAACGTTTTAACTTTAAAAGAGGCAACCCTTAAAAGAATACGATTAGCAGTTCTAAGTGAAAGATTTGCAAGATAAAGCTCTTTTAAACCTCCCTTAAACTCAACACCTCCGGGAACTACTTTTCCTTCTATTCCAACACTTCCAAGCTCTGAAAGAGTGATTTCTTCTATTCCCGGTTGGGAAACGGCAAAAAGATTGAAAACCGTTTTATTTTCCATTGCCAAAAGTCCAATTGACAATACCTATTATCTCAACTATCGCGTAAATGAGAGAGCTGGTTAAGATACCATACTGCTTAGTTTTATAAGCATACATAGCATAAAGAGAGGAAGCAACCAAAGCCACCGTAAAACCGATATTAGGATACCCAAGTGCCGTAATAAACAGTCCTGTAACTCCAAAAACTGATGCTACTATTTCAAGAATTTTTTGTCCTTTTGTTCTTTCCATAAAAATTCTCCTTAATTAGGATTTGCAAAGAAAAATTTAGGTTAAATTTTAAACATGGCAAAGATAATTCAAATAAAAGAAAACATATGCTACTTTAAATAAACAAAATCTATCGGAGCGACATTATGAAGAGCTACAACATTCCGGACATAGAAAAATCGTTGAAAAATTATCCGGTAAACCTTTCTGAGGCTATAAGGGCAAAGAAAACAGTTTATCGTCATTTATCACCGACACTTCTGGCAAAAAATGAAAAACTATCCAAATTACTTGACTCTGAAATATATATAAAACATGAAAACCACAATATTACAGGAAGTTTCAAAATACGCGGAGGACTAAACCTGCTTTATCACCTAAAAGATAAAGGAATAACTCACGTTATAACATTCTCAACTGGAAATCACGGCCTTTCCGTTGCCACATCCGCAATGCTTAACGGAATAAAGGCAACTGTTGTTATTCCTAAAAACAGTGCAGAATCAAAAATCAAAAAAATAAAAGAAACCGGTGCAACAGTAATAGAATCCGGAGAAACTTTTGAAGAAGCTTCAATGGTCGTTAACGAAATAATCAAGGAAACACAAGCCTATTACGTCCATCCGGCTGATGAACCTTTGCTAATAAACGGAGTGGGAACAGAATTTTTAGAAATTTATGACAATTTACCTGATATCGATTCTATAATATTGCCCTTGGGTGCAGGAAGCGAAGTTGCCGCAGCAGTCACCGTTTTCAAAACATTAAATCCTAAAATAAAAATATACACAGTTCAGGCAGAGAAATCGCCGGCTGCTTATTTATCATGGAAATTTAAAAAAATTATCGAAACAAAAAATGAAACTTTTGCTGGTG
>JALSLT010000110.1 GCA_026988135.1 Desulfurobacterium sp. | reverse complement strand
AGATAGTATTTAGATAAAGGAGGAAACTAAATGATAACAATAGTGGCTTTCATAATAGCCATTGGAATTTTAATAACGATTCATGAAGCAGGACACTTCTTGGCCGCTAAATTTTTCAACGTAAAAGTAGAAACATTTTCAATAGGCTTTGGGCCTCCTATCTTCAAGAAAAAATCGGGAGAAACGGAATATGTTGTTGCCGCAATTCCTCTTGGGGGATATGTGAAAATGTCCGGCGAAGATCCTAACGAACCTGTAAAAAGCGAAAGGGATTTTTACGCCAAACCTCCATGGCAGAGAATAGTTATAGCCCTGGCAGGACCTATTATGAATTTACTTCTTACAATAATTTTATTTTCTACGGTTTACACTATAGGCAAATACGTCCCGACTTATAGTATAAAAACTCCAAAAGTCGGTTTCGCATCTACTAACTCAACACTAAAACAGGGAGACATAATAGAGAAAGTAAACAAAAAACCGGTTAAAACCTGGCAAGAATTCGAAAAAATAGTAGCTCTCAATCCTGATAAAGAATTGGATATCCTTATCAAAAGAGATGGAAAAAATGTAAATATAAAAGTAAAAACTGGCAAGAACGAAAAAAATGGAACGGGAACGATAGATATAGTTCCTGCCCTAAAACCCGTAATAGGTAAAATTATAAAGAACAGCCCGGCTGAAAAAGCCAAACTCAAAAATGGTGATATTATCCTCTCCATAAATGGAAAAGAGATAACAGGCTGGGAGCAGGTAGTAAATGAGATAAAAGATAGTAACGGAAAAGAAATAACCCTTATCATTCTAAGAGACGGAAAAAGAGAAGAAAAAAAAGTTAAACCGCAATACAATAAGGAGCATAAAAAATATGTTATAGGTATAGTTCCCAAAATAGACCAAACATTTATAAAATATCCTCCCTTCGAAGCTGTAAAAATGGGAACAAAGCAATTTTTATCACAGTCAACACTATTTTTTACATTTATAAAGAAATTAGTAACGGGAAATGCATCTTTTAAAAGTCTTGGTGGTCCTATAATGATAGCTCAAGTAGCCGGCAAAGCTGCAGAAGCAGGACTTTCAAGTTTTCTGTTTTTCATGGGATTCATAAGCCTCCAGCTTGGTTATTTCAATCTCTTACCTCTTCCCGTCCTTGACGGAGGGCTCATCGTTATGTTTTTAATAGAGTGGATAAGAGGGAAGCCTTTATCTCAAAAATTTGTTGAAAGATTTCAACAAATAGGATTTGCACTACTTGGAATACTGATGATTCTTGTCTTTTATAACGATATAATGAGGTTATTCCACTAACCCTATTTAGAGTCAAACCATGAAAACTTTAATTAAAACCATAATAATGGCGCTTCTTCTAATGGGAAGCGCTTTGGCGTGTAAACTTTCAAACAGTATCAACAGTTTCTCATTTAAGTTGCTAAACGCCTCCCTAAACGGGAAAAATCTTAATCTCTCTCCATACAGTATCTACATAGCGTTCTCTCCCGTTTATGAGGGAGCGGAAAATAACACGGAAAAAGAACTAAAGCTTGGCTTTCTTTACCATTCAAAGATTGAACTTAGAAAACTTTTAAAAGCGGAGATAACCGAAAAGAAAGAAAATATAAAACTTTATAACGGCATTTATATACAGAAAGGGTTTTATATCAGACAAAACTACCTTAAAGCAGTAAAAAATTTCTACAAACCAGAGATATCATCTGTTGATTTTACAACCAAAGACGGAAGAAAAAAAACGATTTATAGAATAAATAGCAATGTTAAAAATACCACAGAAGGAAAGATAAAAGACCTTATAAAACAAACCGATATAACACCCCTTACACGACTGATAATCGTCAATGCCATCCACTTTAAAGACAGATGGAAAATGCCTTTTAAAAAAGAATTAACGGCAACAAAACCTTTTCACTCCGTTAACGGAACAGTGAAAGTACCAACAATGGAAACAACCGGGAGATTTGCCATATTTGAGAACAAAACAGTTAAAGCAGTTTCTTTACCGTACGAAAACGGATACAAAATGCTTATTTTCCTCCCTAAAAAGGGAAACTTTAAGCTCACATACAATACTTATAAAAACATAATCCGGAAAATGAAACCAACTTTTATAAAAATTGAAATGCCAAAGTTCACAACAGAAAACAGAATATACCTAAAATCAACACTTTCAAAACTTGGAGTAAAAGATGTTTTCACCATGAAAGCGAACCTATCCCGAATAACCGGAAAGAAAAACCTTTATGTTCAGAAAGCTATTCACCAAACGTTTATTCACGTGGATGAAAACGGAACAGAAGCTGCTGCTGCAACGGCTGTTGCAATAGGTTTGAAATCTATTCCTCCAAAACGCAAGAAACTGTTTAAAATAGACAGACCTTTCTTTTTTACCCTAACCGATAAAAAAGGGATTATCTTATTCACGGGATATATTGTAAACCCTTTGGAGGAGTGAAATGAAACTTCTTCCGATAGAATACGGAAAATTCCTTATAAAAGTTGCAAGGGCAAGTGTAGAAGAGCTTCTAGCAAACGGCATAAAACTTCCTGTACCGCCAAACACTCCTCCTGAGCTTTTTGAAGAAAGGGGAGTCTTTGTAACAATAAAAACTTTTCCGGCAGACCGGTTAAGGGGATGCATAGGATTTCCGGAACCTGTCATACCCCTTATAGAAGCAACAATAGACGCAGCCATCTCAGCCGCAACTAAAGACCCAAGGTTTCCGCCGATTTCTCCGGAAGAACTCGAACATATAACATTTGAAACAACAGTTCTAACACCTCCGGAATTGATAGATGTACCTCCGGAAAAACTACAGGAAATTATAAAGGTAGGAAGAGACGGCCTTATTGTAAAATACAAATTTGCAAGTGGACTTCTGCTTCCACAAGTTCCGGTGGAATTGAGATGGAACGAAGAGGAATTTCTATCACAAACATGTATAAAAGCGGGACTCCCTCATGACTGCTGGAAATCTCCATACTGCCAGATTTACCGCTTTCAGGGACAAATTTTTAAAGAAACAGCACCTTACGGAAATATTATTAAAAAAAATATATAAACTATTATTTACAAGGAGGAAGCTATAAACATTTCGGAATGGATAATAGGAATCCCTGCAATTTTATGGGCTTTAACCATACATGAATTTTCTCACGGATATGTAGCTTATAAATTAGGTGATATTACTCCTAAACTTCACGGTAGATTAACATTAAACCCACTTGCTCACATAGACCCAATCGGATTCTTAGCCCTATTTATTGTTCACTTCGGATGGGCTAAACCGGTTCCTGTCAACCCTTTAATGTTTAAAGAAATAAAAAATAAACGGCTTGGAATGCTATTGGTTGCGATAGCCGGACCACTATCAAATTTTGCAAGTGCATTTCTGTTTTTAATCTGCTTAAAATTTATGTCATCTATCCCCATACCTTCAACAATCGGAATACCTCTTAGTATATTCTTCACCTGGGGAACATTTATCAATATCGCATTTGGGATATTTAACCTTCTTCCCATACCGCCTCTTGATGGGTACAGAATCCTCGAATATTTTCTCCCGGCAGAAACCCTTTTAAAAATCAGAAAATATGAACCTTACGGAATGTTTATTCTTATAGCAATAATAATGCTACCTCCGTTTACTTCCATTTTAATATCAACCATAAACAATGTGAGCTTTTTGATGGCAAAAATCGTAGGAGTTAATCTTTTTTAGGAAAAACAAAATGCTATTCAAAGAGATAATAAAAAGGAAAAGAGACGGATTTGAACTATCTGATGGAGAGATAAAAGAATCGATAAAAAGATACCTTAAAGGAGAAATTTCTGACTATCAGATGGCTGCTTTTCTTATGGCAATCTACTTCAAAGGAATGACAGATAGTGAAACGCTTCATCTTACAGATGCCATGCTAAGAAGTGGAGAAACTATAAATATCAATATAAACGGAATTATTGTTGATAAACACAGTACTGGAGGAATAGGAGATAAAGTTTCATTTATTATCGCACCTGTACTTGCAGAACTCGGATTGCCTGCTGTGCTTTTATCAGGTAGAGCTTTAGGATTTACCGGCGGCACTGCGGATAAGATGGAAAGTACAGGAATAAAAGTCACACTCAATAAACAAGAAATAGAAGACGTAGTGAAAAGATTTGGGTTTTCAATATCCTGCCAAACAGAAAAGATAGCACCGGCAGACAGGAAAATTTACGCTTTAAGAGATGCAACATCAACAGTTGAAAGTATTCCCCTTATAGTATCAAGTATTTTAAGTAAAAAATTGTGTGTAAATACCCAAGGGATTGTTTTTGATGTAAAGGTTGGCTCTGGGGCGTTTATGAAAACTATGAATGAAGCGGAAAAGCTTGCGGAAGGACTTGTTAATGTATCAAAACTTTACGGTAAAAAAGCAGGTGCAGCAATTACAGACATGAATCAACCCCTTGGAAGAAGTGCAGGAAATGCTATTGAGATTATAGAATCTTTAAACGCCCTTTCAGGTGATATCTCAAACGACCTCCTTGAAGTTGTTACAACTTTAACAGGAATTCTTTTCAAAATAACAGAAAAAGGCTCTTTTGAGGAAGGAAAAGAAAAGGCAGAAAATATAATTCTTTCTGGAAAAGCTTTAAATAGATTTTGCGAATGGATAGAGTACCTCGGTGGAACCACAAAACTTTCAATAGGAAAGAGAAGAATCCTTGTTAAAAGTGATAAAGAGGGCTACATAACAGAAATAGACGGTGAAGCACTCGGATTTCTTATTATAGAAACGGGAGGAGGAAGGAAAAGGAAAGAGGATAAAATAGACTATTCAGCAGGACTTAAATTTTTCAAAAAGATAGGTAACTATGTTAAAAAAGGAGAACCAATAGGAGAAATAATCTGTAACATAGGAGATAGTACAGCTTTTATCAATAAATTTCTTTCAGCATTTAAAATTGAAGAAAACAAACCTGAAAGACTCAATCTAATAAAAGAAATCATCCCTTAATAAATATTGTTTAATTTAAGATAAAATGGTATATTGCAATTGAAGCATAAAAGATGCTGGCACTTGAATGTGCCAGCTTTCTCCATATATGGGGAGGGAGGGGGAAAAGGGGGGTATGATGAAGACAAATTTACTCCGCTCCCACAATATTGTCAAGAAATGGCGTCCCCAGGGGGATTCGAACCCCCGTCGCCGGCGTGAAAGGCCGGTGTCCTAGGCCGGGCTAGACGATGGGGACAACAGCGTAGGGAGAAATATAAGAGAACCCCTACTCTATGTCAACCCTTATCGTGAAACTTTTTACAAAAAGTTTACTTCTATATGGCAACACTCCATAATTTAATATAATCACTGCAAACACCTTGACAAAAAGGAAGCAGATGAAACTACCATTAACAGTTGCCCTGATAACTTATAACGAAGAGAAGAATTTACCAAAAACCCTTGAGGCTATTAATGATATAGCTTCAGAAATTGTGATAATTGACAGTCACTCAAAAGACAAAACCGTAGAAATAGCTAAAAGTTACGATGCAAGAGTTTTTATTGAAGACTGGAAGGGATTCCGCGACCAGAAAAATTCCCTAATAAAGAAGTGTACTCAAAAGTGGATTCTTTTCCTTGACGCTGATGAAGTTGTTTCAGAAGAGCTTAAAAAAGAGATAGTTAAAGCAGTTACAGATGAAAAAGCTGACGGATTTATGTTAAACAGAAAAACGTTTTATGCAGGTAAATTTTTAAACCATGTATGGCAACCCGATTGGGTTTTAAGACTTGTAAAAAAAGAGAGTAATCCAAGATGGGAAGGTGGTAATATCCACGAATACTTAAGCACAAATGGAAAAGTTTTAAAACTTAAGGGATTTCTTTATCACTACAGTTATAAAAACATATATGAACATTGTATTAAGTCAATCAAATATGCCAAGTTATCCGCCGAAGAGATGTATAAAAACGGAAAACGGTTTAAATTTTATAAACTTATACTAAATCCCACATGGGCTTTTATAAAACATTATTTCATCC
>JALSLT010000109.1 GCA_026988135.1 Desulfurobacterium sp. | reverse complement strand
ACACGAGGATTTTCAGTCCTCTGCTCTACCGACTGAGCTACCTCGGCAACCGTGTAGAAGGAAATATAAACTTTTCCGCCCTTTGTGTCAACGAAAAAGAGGGAAATTGTTGTCTTTTTCATTCCTTTATTCTGTAACATTACCAGAATATTCATAAGGTTCAAAATCTATACTATCTCCAGTATAGTATCTCCAAAGAAAGATGTTCCATGCAGTATCATTTACAAAGTCGTGTTGTGTATTATTATAAAATTCATCCCACCAGGTAATTTCTGGAAAGTAAATAGATAAGCCAAAAGCGGAAATATCTGAACTATCAAAACTATATATAACAGCATTATCTAAAATAGAAAGAATCTCATCAGAAAGAACCTTTACTCCATCAAAAGAGGTGTTATCAGCTACTCCTTTAAAAAAACCATAAGCATCAACGTAATCACCATCATAAAAAGTTTGAACAGAGTCTAATGAACTATTAACAGTATCCCAATCCATAGGATCAAGACGAGAAAATCGATCTATCGCATCCCCAAGGCCTTCAAGCTTTCCAAGGTCTATTAAAGATAACGTTACATCTGAATAAACGCTATAATACTCTCCAAAAGCATCAACAATCTCCTTTCCTAAAGTTGTTGCATTCATATCAGGGTTATTTACCAGACTCTCAAGGAACGGCTTATAGTTCCATCCATCACCAGGCTCTTCCTCCTCAGAAGCAACCATAACATCAGCATAATCTTTAAATTCATAGGCGACCTCTACCATCGCCATCAAACACTCATCAAAACCTATGAGATCAAGGGAAGCATTAGTTGCATTTAATGCCTGCTGAACTTTGTCTATAAGAAGATAATCATTATCAGTATCATCAAACCCGGCAACCTTAAACAATTTAACATCAGACCATCCGGTTAAACTTCTCCATCCATCACCATGATCCCATAAAACAAGTGCATAGTTTTCTGCAGGATAATTTTCAAACGCATAGTTAATAAAGTTAGAAAGGGTATCTTCACTTCCCATATTACATTCACCCCAGTCTCCAGTAGCATTTTCAGGTGTAGGAGTCATCCCTTTTTCCACATAAAACAGATTACATCCTGTCCAGTTTCCATATTCAGAGGAATAACCACCTATCCTATCCATAAGAACCACAATCGCAACATCATCTGTTGACCCAACCTCTGCCATTTCAAAAAAATCATCTATAGCATATTCTTCAAGATTATTATCTCCATTTAAAAAAATCATAAATGTCCATTTTCTTTTTGATGTTCCATTCTCTGACGAAATAGTTTCTTCTGTATCTGTTGTCCCGTTTTCTGATGAAGTAGTATTCCCTATTTCAGAGGTTTCATTCTCAACATCGTAAGATTCTTCCTGCTCTGTGTAAGATACAGTATTTTCAGACTCACCACAGGAATAGAAAGGGAAAGATAAAAACACAGTAAAAAGTAAATATAAAATAGCTATACCCCTTTTTTTATTTCTTGACTTCAACATTATCCACCTCTATGTATGGCTTACCTTTTAAAATATGAACAGTTCCATGAACAATAAGCTGCTTCCCCCACAAGGTTCTCCTCAAACCACCTTTAACATAAATACAACCTGTATCATCAGCAATCGCAACATCACTTCTTGTATTTCTTGCACTATCTTTACAATCACCTTTCCATCCAAGACATTTCACATTAAGAACAACCTCTCTGCCTGAAAACTGCTCAGGAGAAGCTACTATTTTCTTAATAGTAACAGTTCTTTCCATTCTGTTAACAACACCCGATTCTTTTTCTCCACAATGTTGAGACTTCACACATCCTGACACAAAAATCATAGCAAGGAACAACGCAAATATACTCTTCTTCATCAATGCCTCCCCATGAAAACTCTTGTAATGCTTTATCCTCACATTATAAAAGCATCTAAAACTCAAAACATATTTCATTCTATAACACTATTTTTAACCTTTAGAATCACCTAACACTTAAATTAAAAATCGGCAGGATGGTTGCAAAAACAAAGAAAGCAACAAAAACAGCAAGGACAAGAAGGGTAGCCGGTTCAAGGTAATTCATAAACAAAATTATCAGCTTTTCTGTTTCCTTTCTATATATGGAACTTAAAAGAGACAGCATCTCTTCAAGTCCACCGGTTTCCTCCCCTATTGAAATGAGCCTAACAGCCGAGTCAGGAAGAACTTTATACTTTTTTAAATAATCTGTCATTTTTTTACCTTCTCTAATCCATTCCACCATAGGTTCAAAACGTTTTTTTAAAACAGCATTGTTAACTGTCTTGTTTGCCACTTCAACAGCCGCATCAAGGGGAAGTCCCCCTTCAAGTAGAATAGAAAGAGTACTGTTCCAGGAAGTATAAACGGAATAAAGTTGAATATCTCTAAAAAAAGGCACTTTCAATTTAAACGCATCGACATTCTCCCTCGTAAAAATTCTTTTTCTCATTAAAAAAAGAATCAATCCAATAACAGGAAGAGCGTAAAAAAACCAGGTTAGGAATGAAGAAAAAGCCATTATTGCCCTGGTTGAAAGAGGAATATCCTGCTTAAACTGAGAGTAAATTTTTACAATTTTCGGAACTGCAACCTTCATAACAACTATCATCGACAAAAAACCGATAGTTAAAACGATAGCAGGATAGGTAAGGGCTCCTTTTATCTTCTCCTTAAATTCCGACTCCCTCTCAAGAAATTTCGAAGCGGAAATCAGAATCTTTCCAAGAGCACCGGATTCTTCTCCGGCGAATACCATCTCAATAACAAAATCCGGAAATATCCCCATCTCCTTCATCGCCTGAGAAACAAGCGTACCTTCTGCAACTTTACTCCTTGCAAGGACAAAAAGGTCTTGAAGATTGGAACTCTCAAACTGCTTTGCGAGAATCTCGAAAATATCGGTTACATGAATTCCTCTATCATAAAGAATCCCCATTTCATAAAGAATGAGAGAAACATCGGAAGAGGAAACCTTGTTTTTTGAAAATGAAAGTGCTCTTTTCTCCTTAGCAGGTACTATTTCATAAGGAATCAGTCCTTTTCTTTCGAGAAAAATTTTTAATTGCTCCTGAGAGTGAGCCTCCTCTTTCCCTTTTATATCTTTCCCGTTTCTATCAAAAGCTTTATACTCAAAAAGTGGCATATATCACTCCCTCGATACCTGAAGAACCTCTTCAAGAGTTGTAATTCCTAATATAGCTTTCTCAAGACCATCTTGAAAAAGAGTCTTCATCCCTTTTTCAATAGCAACATTCCTTATAACTTCAGTATCGGAAGTTTTTGAAATAACTCCACGCATTTCCTCATCAACCCTCATAAGCTGATATATGCCTATCCTGCCGCTATATCCTGTCCCAAGACAACTTTCACACCCTTTTCCCTTTACAAGATATTCAGGAACAGCATCATCAAGATACCTACATATAATTTCTCTCTCCTGCTCCGAAGGTTTATATTTGTAAGCACATTTAGAACAAATCCTTCTCACGAGTCTCTGTGCTAAAACACACTCAAGGGAAGAGGCTATAAGAAACGGTTCTATCCCCATATCGGTAATCCTTGCAATTGACGAAGGTGCATCATTTGTGTGTAAAGTAGAAAGAACAAGATGCCCTGTCATAGAAGCCCTTACAGCTATCTCTGCTGTTTCAAGGTCTCTTATCTCACCTATCATAACAACATCCGGGTCCTGCCTTAAAATACTTCGCAATCCTGCGGCAAAAGTCAAACCGATTTTAGGATTAACCTGTACCTGATTTATCCCTTCTATCTGGTACTCAACCGGATCTTCAACAGTAAGTATGTTTATGCCTGGCACCCAGATTTTACGAAGAGCAGCATAAAGGGTTGTGGATTTTCCGGAACCTGTAGGACCGGTTACGAGAATCAAACCGTGAGGTTTCGTGATTATAGATTTGAATATCTCATAATCTCTCCCTGAAAATCCAAGCTCTTCAAGAGTTAAAACCTTGTGAGATTTATCAAGAAGACGGACAACAACCCGCTCCCCAAAAACTGTCGGCAGTGTGGAAACCCTCATATCCACCTGCTTATTCCCTATTCTCACCCCTATTCTTCCATCCTGAGGAAGCCTTTTCTCCGCAACATTAAGGCGAGAAATCACTTTTATCCTTGAAACAACCTTTTGATAGGTTCCGGACGGTATTTTCGTTATCTCATGAAGAATACCATCAAGGCGAAACTTAACAACAATTTCTCTCTCATAGGGTTCAAAGTGAATATCACTGGCATTAACCCTGATAGCTTTTATAAATATTGAATTCAGAAGTTGAATAATGGGAGCATCTGAGCCGGACAAAAGATCTTCGGAAAAAGGGGTCTCTATTCCTTCTTCTTCCTCTATCCGACTATCTATGGAAGAGAGAAACTCCTCCATCTTTTCGTTAAAAACTTCTTCATCCACAAATTCCGTTTCAAAATCACCCAATGAAAACCTTAAATCTTCAAGGACATAAAAAGGTGTTTTTAAAGTTATATAAAACTTTCTATCTCCTGACGGCAGGATAAAATTTCTTCTCATAAACTCAACAGGCAACAAGCTTTTACTTTTCATCGGTTCTGTTTCCCCAAAAATTAGGATCATTCACAATATTTGAACCGTTTTTCACCTTGTTTTTTTCTTGCACTTCTTTTTCTTTCTCAATAAAAAGCTTACTCATCTTTCTGTGCCACTCCGTAATTTTTGCTATCTCATCCGGTGTCTCAACAACAAACGGAGTCATAAATATGAAAAGATTGGTTTTCTGCGTATCTTCCGACCTATATTTGAAAAGATTACCAACTATCGGAAGAGAAGAAAGGAAAGGAACTCCTTCAAGGGTTTTTATCGTTTTCTTTGATATAAGCCCACCTAAAACAATCGTTTTTCCGTTAGGTATCTTTATCGTAGTATCAAGTTCCCTCTTTGATGTTATGGGAACAACATACTGAATACCGCCAATATCCGGTCTCTCATAACCGATAATATCGTTTACTTCAAGGTGAGTTTCCATAACTATAGATTTATCAACGGAAATATGCGGAGTTATTTTCAAAATTAAACCTACCGGCTTATAGCTGTAATTTATTATCGGATTTCCGTTTACATCAAACTTCAAACTCTCGGCAAAAGGAGTAACCTGAGAAACATCTATTTTTGCTTCTTTATTATTTATTGTTAAAAGTTTCGGTGCCGAAATTACATTAAATCCGGTACCTGACTCAAGTAGGGAGAAAAGCATAAGAAGATTGGGGAAAAATACGTTTGTCCCACCTATGTTAACGTTCTGTCCTGCAGAGCTTAAAACGCCGGCTGCAAAATTTGTAGCACCTATTGAAGAGAAAAAGTCCCCTTCCGAAAGCCCCCCTCTAAAAGTTGCACCTCCGTTTTTTCCAAAAGCCTGCCACCTTATTCCTATCTCTTTAAGAGCTTTCTGAGAAACCTCGGTTATGAACACAGAAACCAGAACCTGCCGTCTCTTTCTATCAAGTTGAGAAACAAGATCCTTTATAGCTTCATACTCCTCCCTGCTTGCATAAACTATAAGAGCGTTCAAGGATTCATCAGGAACAATTTTTATTTTACTTTTTGACGATGTAACTGTCGGTTTCTTTTTAACTTTTGAGGACATAGCGGAAAAAACGGAAAAACTGACTGTAAGCTTATTTAAAACAGTTGAAAGGTCTTTAGCCTTAGAGTTTTTCAGATAGATAACATAAAATCCTTTTTTCTCCTCTTCAGCCTCCGGCACATCAAGATTTCTGACAATTTTATCTATTTCCGAATAAAGATCCTCTCTGGCACTAATAACTATACTGTTTGAAGAAGAAGCCGGATAAACGACAAAAGGTACTCCACGCTTTGCAAAAGAAGAGAATACCGTCTTCAAAGCTGCCGCCACCTCTCTAGCTTTTGCATACTCAAGAACATAAACTTTAATTTCCGTTCCCTTCTCTGCAGAATCTATAAAAGATAAAATTTCTTTAAAATTTCTAACATTCGTAGCAGTATCGGTAATTACCACCATATTTGTCGGTTTATAAAAAAGAAGGTGGCCTTTCTTCGAACGTATTTTTCCCAAAACTTTCTCAATATTTGTTAAATCTCCGTGCTTAAACCGATAAACATAAGTCATAAGCACATCCCCGTTATCCGTCCTCTTTTTTAAAGGCGGAGTATCACCCCTTGCTTTTGACATGGAAACAATTTCATAAAACCTCCCTCTATCAACAACAGCGTATCCTCTCGACTTTAAAATTGCAGTGTAAATGTTCCAGAAGTCGGAAACAGGAACGGGTTTTGAAAAGATTAGAGTAACCGAACCTTTTAAAGTTTCCGGAATTACTATGTTTTTTCCGGAAAGCTGGGAAACAAAATGGGTAAGATTTCTTATATCCACATTATCAAAATTTAAACTTACCTTTCCCTTTCTTTTAATCTTTGAAACATCTATTTGAGAAAGCAATGTATCTTTCCCCGCTTCATTTTGGGAAAAAGCGTTCAAAGAGCCAAATATAAAAACAGCCGAAACAACCACGGAAAAAACCTTAGTGAATCTCATAAACGATTACCTCCTTTCTACCTCTCCTTTCTATCTCCACCTTTACAGTATCCTCGTTCCGCAGTATGTTATAAATTTTGAACGTATCATCCACAGTGGTAACTGGCACATCGTTAACGGCAATAACTATATCCCCCGGTTTAAAGCCTATTTTTCTAAGAATACTTCCCCTTTTTATCCTTGCAAACCGATATCCCACTGTTTGTCCCTTTCTTATAACGGGATAGATTGCAACATCTTTTAACAACTTGCCTATATCTGCAGTTTCTCTCTCAACCATTGTTTTATCAAGTTTAACAACTTTTACTTTTTTTTCGTCCCCCGGCCGCTGCTGCTGCCTCAAAGTAGGGGTAGCTCTTCCTCTCTCTTTTTTATCTATTCCAAAAATCGGAATACGAACCCGATTACCGTTTCTTATAACCTCATAGTAAAACTGTCCAATTTCCACAAGTTTCCCACCGGAAATATGGTCTCCCACTTTTAAAAACTTCCATTTCCCCTCTTTCTCCACTACAAGAAGATACCTTCCCCCGGTCGAAACGGTTCCGATAACTTTATACTCTTTTGTTTCCCGTAGTGCTTTCACAGGAGAAGAGATAGCACCGTTCTCCTCATTCCCAACTTCACCGAAAAGAAGCTCTATACCTGAAAAGTCAACTTTGCTATCCGATACCTTTTCTCTCTGCTTCTTCAAATTAGGTATTTTGGAATCAAGTTCAAAACTTTTCTCAAAGACAAAACCGTTTACAATTAGTGAAACCGCCACCCCAAAAACAGCAACAGAAAAAAGACCTACAACAAAAGGCAATCTGCTTAAAATCAATCTTAAAATTTTCTCTCTATCCATACTTATATCCTAAAAAACAATCTTTCTTTTACTCTATTGCCGGCAATAGAACCGCTAAAAACACCTCTAAATTCAAGTTTCCCGGCAACAGACTTTAATTTCCCTTTCAAAATACCGGAAAAAAGCTCACTTTTTACATTAACGGTTACATCCCCATCACGGTAGTTAAATTCTCCATTTATATTTTTGAGTTTCATCCCCATATATGAAATTTCCGGAAAAAACACTTTCCCTTTAAGCTTTCCAGTAAAATTTTTAGCGTAAAGTTTTCCCTTAGCGTAAAGCTTTCCGGCTCCTTGAACCGTCTTTTTATTAAACTGAAAATTTACACCTTTAAGATTAAGTAAAACCTCATCATTTAAAAGGTAATAAAGAAGCCGGCCATCACCACCAAAATCAACCGCAACCTTATAAAGAAGATTAGCGATAGAAAAAGGGGAAAGCGTAAAACCTTCAAACGAAAGACCTTCTACAGACACAGAGAACCCATTTCCATCAACTTTCTCTACCTTTGCTCCATTTTTCAAAGCTAAATTTTCAAGAAAAAGATCGCCGGGAAAAAATAGAAAAAATCCGGAAACAGAAGCTATCAAAAACATAGCAAGAGCAACTATAGCTTTTTTCATGCATCCTCTCCCGATACAACAACGGTTCCTTTCACTTTCCCTGTAATTAGATTTATATGAACAGCATCAATATTTGTCTTTTCCTTCTTCAAACCTTTAAGAAAACTTGAAAAAACAACCTTTTCCGCATTATCAATTCGTATCTCGAAGCCGTTCTCAACGGGTTTTATTGAAAGAATATAAGACTTTATTCCCGTATCCACGGCAATTCTTGAAATATCCGAAAGAGTTAAATGTTTCCTGCTCAATGTTTTAGGAGAGTAAACGGCAATAAGGCTCTTAAACTGATAAAACTGTTCTACCTTCTGTTTTAAAATCTCCTTTTGTCTGTTTGAGGAAGAGAAAAAATAGGGCACTGCAAGAAAAAACCCACCGAGGAAAATAATCCCATACACCAAAAATATAATTAGGTACCGCTCCCTGTCCTGTAAAGACTGAAAATAAAGTTTAAGTTTCTCAATCATCAAAACCGCCCCTGAATTTTAAATCTGACTTTACCTTTTAGGCTCACTGTTTCGGTAACCTTACCACTAAACTCTTTCAAGCCGTTTTTAAATCTCTCCACAGTATCTATATCCGGTGCTTCACCTTCAAGCCGGATAGCACCATCAGAAATATCTATTTTTAAAAAATTAACAGATTTCGACTTCTCTTTTCCAATAAGATTAAGAACTTTAAAACTATCAACCGTGCCTTTTCCTTTCTTCACAGACATCATCCCTTTCAACTGATTCAAAGGGTCAACAGAAGGAGTACCAGGAAACTTTTCGGAAAAAAGCTCTTTCTCCATTCTAAAAATTTCTCCAATTTTCTTTTTAAATACCCATCCCCTGAAAGAGAAAGCTCCACAGAGAAAAAGAACCGAAAGAGAGAGGAACAAGCCTACCTTCAAAAGAGGAGCTTCAAAACTTGAAACCTCGTCTTTTAAAAAGTTTACTTCCCTGCCTACAAGCAACTGAAGAGCACTTCCGAACAAAGGAATTTTATCTTTTTCAACTCCTTCAACTTTTATCTCTTCACTTAAAGGAAGTTGCTCTGAAGGCAACACTCTCACAACTTCAGGAATACCATATTCCATCTTTATAAAAACAGCTTTTTTTCCGGTTTTAAAATGGAAAGAGCCGCTTTTTATACCCTTCCAAAGTAACACTCTTAAAATTGCAACCACCTCACTATCCACACCATCAAACTTATCCTCAAAATTTTCTACATCATCTTTAAGAGCAATAACCGCAAAAACCCTCATCCCTTCTCTGTTTTCAAAAAAAACGGAACGATAGACAACTTCTTTCTCTTTTAAAAAGGGATTGCTTTTTACTTCTCCCTCGATAATTTTCAAGATTTTGTGTTTATCTTTAAAGGGAAAATCCATTATTCTGAAAGTTGTTTTTTCGCTTTCTAAAAGAAAAAAATCTCTATCGCTTTTTTTGCAGGAAACCGAATCAATCTCACCTTTTAATGGATTAACCTTAAAGCAGCTTTCCGAAAAACCGTTTGTAACTTTAATTATCATCTTATCTTTCTCCAAACCTCTCTTACAGTCCCCCCACTCCTTACGAAAAGAATGAAAAGAGTGTAATCCACATCACCTATTCCTATATCCGACTTCACAAGAAAATGTTTACTATTTACATCCGTAAACGGTTTTATTCTGTAAATAATATCAGAAGTTATACCATTAACATTTATAAGATCATCAACCTTCTTAAACGGTTTCTCCTCTCTATAGGAGATAATTTTCGAAGCAACGGTTTCATCAATATCGGAATCAAGAGCCATCAAAACCCACTTTGAAGCTGTGTTTATATTAACTTTACCGTCACTCCAAACGGAAAGAAGAGAACGAAGTCCCGGCTTAAACTCTCCACCTTCAATTCTCCCGTTAAATATCTCCGGCGTAACTCCACCTATCAATTTTATCTCTTCCGTAGTATCAAACGGGGCATGCTTCAAACCGTCATCAACATCAGACGGCGTTATCCATTCTATCAGCTTATCTGTAAATTCAGCTCCCGTTTCCGTTATCTCAAACAACCTATCAAAAATCGCCTTCGCTTTCTCATCGACAACCCCGTGTTTTACAAGAATGTTGGGATTTAGAAATCTTTCCTCATCCTCTATCTCAATATTTACAGATATTCCATGAAGGGAAAACGGCACAGGATAACTCCAGTACTCTCCGTAATAATCAACGTTGGAATCATCCCTTGAAAACAAAATCTTAACCCCTTCCGCCACTCCATCCGAAAGAGCCATTACCTGCTCCTGTCGAACCATTTTATCAACATACTGCTGATAGAAAAAAGAATTTTGAGCAGTTTCCGTAACAACCGCAGAAAGGGAAGCTATTATCATCAAAACTACTAAAAGTATCATTTTCCACTTCCGACAACAATAAAACTCCGACCGTCAACGGTTAAATTTCCTATGCCCGGAAAATCTTCTCCAAATTCTCTCTTCCATTCACCGTTTTGAAAAACAGAAAACGAAACATTGTCAAAAACACCGAAATCCATCTTTTTTTTGCCCTTGGTCCCAAGTCTTCCATCAGGACAGGGAAATTCTTCATAAATAACCCTCACCCCTCTCTCCGTACCGTTAAAAAGATACTCCGCTCTCACACCTCCTTCAAAAAAAACAGGAGAAAGTGTATAAAAAGACAATCTATTTTCAGTTAGAAGGAAATTCTCTTTTTTAGGATTAAACCGGGAAAAAAGCTGTCTATTCATTTGAGAATAAAGTGACAGGGCAGATGTTTCCTTGTCAACTTTTCCGGAAATTTCCAAAGCAGAAAAAAGCGTTCCGGTAAACATAAACTCTATTGCAGCGAAAAGTACAACAAAAAGAGCAACAACAATAAGAACTTCAAGAAGAGTAAATCCCTTTCTACTTTCCATAATAATAAAAAACCATTATCTGTAAACCGCTTTTATCTTTAACAGTAAACTTTCTCTCGGTAATCCCGAAATCAAGCTGTTTATCCTCTTCGTCAACTACCATATCGTAGAAAGAACCGTTATCATCTATGCCGGAAACTTTTCTTTTCAAAAGCTCAAGAGCCCTTAATCTTTCTCCGGCAGCAGAAACTCTACCGGTATTACGAGAAGCAACAAAGAGAATAACCGATACAGCCATCGCGAAAATCGCAACAGCAACAACCACTTCAAGAAGCGTAAAACCCCTCCTCACTGTTCCCATACCGAAATATCGTCCTCTGTACCAAGCTCTCCATCAGAACCTTTTGATTTAAGCTCAAACGGATGTTTATCCGCAGGAAAGATATAAACAAAATCGTTACCCCAGCCATCTTTAGGAATACTATCAAGATACTGACGCCAATGGGCAGGGATAGGCGGAGTTTCCGGTTTTTCAACAAGGGCTTTTAAACCCTGAGACGTTGTCGGATACATACCGTTATCAAGTTTATACATCTCGAGGGTTCTCTTAATCTCTTTAAGTTGAACTTTTGTGGTCTTAACCTTTGTTTCATCAACCCTTCCTGTCAATTTCGGAACAACAATAGCAGCAAGAAGCGAAAGAATAACAACCACAACAAGAAGCTCTATTAAAGTAAACGCTCGTCTCATTAGTTCCCTCTCTTAAATATTTAAAGTTAACCGACATTTTAAACAATTTAGTTGAATTTCATTTTAACAAAATTTGTTCGGCAATTAACAAGATTTGCAAACATTTAAGACATAAGAAAGCTTGAAAATTACAAAAGTATTATTATAATTAAAAAGAGGGGAAGTTTCTCCTAAAATTTGAGAGGAGGAGGAGTCATGAGAAAACTTTTAACACTTATGTTAGTAGCCTCTACAGCCGCCCTATTTGCAGGATGCGGAGGAGGAGAGGAAAGTTCCTCAGTGCCGGAAATTGGCAATGAAACAGTAAGTGTATCAATTGCGCCAGGTGAAACCGTAAGCAAAACTATCACTGTAGATTTGCCTGACCCTGAAACAGGGGATGTTGGTGTAGATGTTATGTGGCTTGTTGACTTAAGCGGAAGTTTTGATGATGACCTTGGGACATGGCAAAATAGCACAAGAGAGATTGTTAATACTCTTAGTTCAAGAGTAGCAGACTTAAGAGTTGGACTTGCAAGCTTTGTTGATGCTCCATGTGATGATTTTGGAAGTATAGGAGACTACGGATATAAATTGAACCTTCCTGTTACTGCAAACTTCACTGCATTTGAAGAAGCGGTAAACAGCACAGGAATATATTACGGAGGCGACTGGCGAGAATCTCAGCTTGAAGCGATGTATCAAGCCATAACCGGAGAAGGGGTTACCTGTAACGGAACATGTGAAGATGCTACTATTAACGCCACTGTACCCGGGTGGGGAGACAAGAGAATTCATCTTCTCATAGTATCCACGGATGCACCGTTCCACCGCCCTACAGATATAGGCTGGTATGGAACACCATATCCGTACCCTGCTAATGTAACTGATGTTATCAACGCAGCAGAAGAGGAAGGTGTAAGTATCCATTTCCTTTATAGTGGTAAATATAGTGTAGAAAACGTTTATGCAGAAGAACCGGCAACTGGAGAGATAGCTAATGCAACGATCGGTTCTGTGAGTATTTTAAGTTCAGACAGTTCTGAAATCGTGGAAAGACTTTCTGAAATCGTAAACTCCACAGTTAGTAGTGCTACTATCTCTATAGTCCCAAGTGGAGACACTTATGGGTTAGTGGCTGAAATTTCTCCATCAGAACTAACAGCTATTGACCTAACGACCACAGACAAAGTCACTTTCACAATAACCTTTACAGCTCCGGAAGGGACCACTTTACCTTCAAGTGTCGACTTTGATCTTGTGGTAAAAGTTGAAGGATCTCCAATTTACACAATTCCTGTTCATGTCGTTTTAGAATAATTGTTCAAGTGAGGGAGTCAAGCTTGACTCCCTCTTTTCCCTATTTTAAATTCCAATTTTGGTAAAACTCCCCCTAAATATCGAAATTCTAAAAAATGAGGAAATAAAATTATCTCCATCTCCATAGGTGCCTTTAATGGAAGCTGTTATATTTTGTGAAAATGTAAGAATTAACCCGCCAAGAAAAATTTTTCACCTATAACATCTATTTCTAAAATCTGGTAGAATTGGTGACATAATGAATTGGAAAAAGCACAAACACAAAATTAAAAGTCTCTTTTCAATAAGGTTTTACATTAAAAAGCTATTGGAATTGAAAGAGAAACCCGAAGAAGCAGCCAGAGGGTTAGCCCTTGGTGTATTTATCGGGTTTTTACCTGTCAGCGGCTTTCAGATTCTAATAGCAATAACAATAGCAACTTTGGCCAAAGCCAGTAAAGTTGCCGCGGCAATAGGAACCCACGTTACAAACCCCTGGACCACTGTCCCTATATTTATAATTGACTATTACGTTGGATGTACAATCCTTAAAATAGCCGGCATAGAAGTTGTTCCCGTATCGTTTAAAATCTTCTCCATATCAAAACTTCTTTCTACCGGTTTTTCTCTAATTGTTCCAACATTTATAGGTGGTATATCTCTCGGGATAATTTTCTCCATTCTCTCATACTTCGGATTTAAAAGATTTATCGTATCATTTAAAAACAGAAAAAAGGAAACTGTTCAAGGTGCTTGAATTTTCAAAACTTGAAGGAACAGGAAACGATTTCATAATAATAGATAATTGCAAAGGTTCTATTTCAAATTATCTTAAAGAAGAAGATATTTCCATTAAAAAATTTGTAAAAACTGTATGCAACAGAAAAAAAGGAATAGGTGCTGACGGTCTTATTCTTATAGAAGAATCAAAAAAGGCAGATTTTAAGTGGCAGTTTTTTAACTCTGACGGTTCCACAGCCACAATGTGCGGAAACGGAGCACGGTGTGCAGCAAGATACGCTTATAAAAAAGGGCTAGCATCGGAAAATATGTTGTTTGAAACAGGTGCCGGAATAATAGAGGCTACAGTAAAAGAGAAAACAGTCAAAGTACTTTTAACAAAACCTTACAATATAAATTTCCACCTAAAAGCTCCAGTTGAAAACAAAGAAATAGTTGGTGCTTTTCTTAACACTGGCGTGCCTCATTTTGTGGTTTTTGTGGATGACATAGAAAACACTGATGTAAACTCTCTTGGAAAAAAAATAAGACATCATAGACTTTTTCAGCCTGAAGGAACAAATGTTAACTTTGCCCAGTACAGAAACGGAAAACTGTATGTAAGAACATACGAAAGAGGCGTTGAAGGGGAAACCCTTGCATGTGGGACAGGTTCTGTTGCAGCTGCAATTTCATACTCAAAAATTTTCAACACGCCTCCGCTAGTTGAAGTTATAACCCGCTCCAAAGAAAAACTAACAGTGTGCTTTGACGAAAATTTTGAAAAAGTTTATCTTGAAGGGAACACTTCCTGGATATGTGATGGAACAATCAAGGAGGAGATTTTTGGATAAAATCAAGCAATTCATCAATTTTCTAAATGAAATAGGTTATGAGGAGATAAGAGTTAAAATGGAAAAAGAAAAAATACAAGAACAAAAACCTTCCTATAAAAAGACAGAAACACTCCTTGAAAAACTAAAAAAAGAGATTTTAAAGTGCGAAAAATGCCGCCTTGCTGCTACAAGAACAAACGTTGTATTTGGAGAGGGAAACCCTAAAGCAAACCTGATGTTTATCGGAGAAGCACCGGGAGAACAGGAAGACCTTCAAGGAAGGCCCTTTATTGGGAGGGCAGGACAGCTTCTCACAAAATTTTTAAACCTTTTTGAAATAGAAAGAGACAGGGTTTATATAGCCAATATCGTAAAATGCAGACCACCGAAAAACAGAAATCCTCAGCCGGATGAGATAAAAACATGTTTCTATTACCTTGAAAAGCAGATAGAAATCATAAAACCCAAAGTTATTATCTGCCTCGGAGCATTTGCTTCAAGAACAATCCTCAATCTTCCGGAAAAAACAGCCATCTCAAAAACAAGAGGAAAGGAATTTAACATCAATGGAGTGACAGTAATTCCAACATTTCACCCTGCATATTTGTTAAGAAACAGAAGGGGAGAAAGCGACTTTCAAAAAGACCTTGAGCTTGGATTAAAAATAGCCGAAATGATTTAAATGATAACAACCGTCAACCTGAATATCGGAATAACCGTAATAATTTACCACAATATAATGTTTACAGTGGAAAAAATAGAAATTGTTTTAAAAAACCTTAAAACAGCCGGGTCAGAGCAGCTAATAAAGAAAATAAAACTTTTTGAAACAACCGGAACGGTGAAGAACGTTAAAATCAAAACCGGAAAACTAACTCCATTTCAGAAAAAAGTGTTTAAATTTGTGAAAACTATACCACCGGGTAAAACCGTAACTTACAAATCTGTGGCAGAAGCTATCAATAGTCATCCAATAGCGGTAGGACAAGCTCTTAAAAGGAATCCGTTACCTCTTATAGTTCCATGTCACAGAATCATCAAAAAAAATTCAGTAGGAGGCTTCTCCTACGGATTAGAAATCAAAAAGTTGTTACTCAACCATGAACAAAATCTTTGCTAAGACTTTTTCTCAAGCCAACTAAACGCCAAATGGGAAAGAACTCCCGCTCCCACAGGAAGCGCATCTTCATCAACATCAAACTTAGAATTATGTAAAGGGAATAAAGTTCCTTTCGCCCTATTTCCCGTACCAAGCCGAAGATATACACCGGGAATAAAATTTAAATACTCTGCAAAATCCTCTCCTCCCATTGACGGTTTTTGAAGATAAACAAATTTCTCCCGGCCAAGAATTTTAACAAGCTCTTCAATTGCAAAAAGTGCGGTTTCCTCATCATTAATTAGCGGAGGTGTCCCTTCTTCATAATTAAACTCATACTTTCCACCGTAAGCAGCTGTAATTCCTTCCAGTGCTTCCTCCATCCATACAGGAATTTTTTTTCTAACATCTTCGTTCAACGTTCTAACAGTACCTTTTAGCTCAACAACTTCAGGAATTATGTTCTCGGCTTCCCCGCCCTTTATCATACCTATAGTTAAAACCGCCGGGTCAATAGGATCAACTTTTCTGCTAACAATATGATGGAGAGTGTTCACTATTTGAGAAGCAACAAGAACCGTATCGATTCCCATATGAGGTTTCGATGCATGGGTTCCTTTTCCAAACACCTTTATACTGAACACATCGGCCGAAGCAAGAACAGCACCCGGACAGGAAGCAACTTTGCCGGTTTCAAGCTCAGGATACACATGAATGCCAAAAATCACATCAACATCATTTAAAACACCGGCTTTTATAAGTTTCCTTGCTCCACGACAATCCTGCCTCTCTTCGCAGGGTTGAAAAATAAGCTTCACGTTCCCGTTAAGTCTATCTTTAATTTTCACAAGTAACTTCGCTGCACCTAAAACCATAGCCACGTGAGTATCATGACCGCAGGCATGCATAACCCCTTCAACTTTCGAAGCATAGGGCTTACCAGTTTCCTCCTTAACAGGAAGAGCATCCATATCCGCACGAAGAGCAACGGTTTTACAACCACTTCCCTTTATGACTCCTACAACTCCCGTAGTCCTTCCAAAACCTTCATAAACTTCATCAACACCTATCTCTCTCAATCTATCGGCAACAAACTCCGAAGTTCTAAACTCTCTTCCCGAAATCCCCGGATATTGGTGAACATGTCTTCTCGCATCAATAAGAAAATCTTTTATACCTTCTGCCTCCTTTAAAAAAAACACTTTTTCAACCCCTTAAATCAAACTTTAGATTTTCAATACCAAAATATAGTACATCTAACAAAAAAAGTCCCTACGACATCTAAACTTAAAATCTATCCTATTCAAAAAAAACAGAACCTGGATTTTGAGAATATCCGAAAAAAACTGCCCTTTCTGAATTTCTAAACAAAATCTAAAAATTTTTAGTTGAACAAAAAACATAATTTGTATTAAAATACCGCCAACTAAATTATTTTTTAGCGACTTTTAACTGCTTTTAATATTATAGGGAGGAATATTATGGGAATGTTAAAGGAATTCAAAGAATTTGCCATGAGAGGAAACGTCATTGACATGGCAGTCGGTATCATTATAGGTGGAGCTTTTGGAAAAATCGTTTCATCTTTTGTAAAAGATGTGCTTATGCCACTAATAGGACTACTTCTTGGCGGTATAAACTTCTCCGATTTGTCTCTCACAGTAGGAAAAGCATCGGTTAAATACGGAAAATTTATTCAATCTGTTGTTGATTTTGTAATAATCGCCTTTGCAATATTCTTGGCAATAAAAGCGATAAACTCAATGAAGAAGAAAGAGGAAGAAAAACCGGCAGCACCTCCTGCACCTTCAAAAGAGGAAACTCTGCTTTCAGAAATAAGAGATCTTTTAAAAAATATGGCAGAAAAATAACCTTTTGCGGGCAGTTGCCCGCTCCTTTCAAAACTCCAATTTTCTATCACTTTTGCAATTTTACATTAAATTTACATATATTTATCTTGAACAAAATCTATTGAAGGAAAGGCAAAATGCGAAGATTTATGTTTAAGTCTAAAATACATAGGGCTACTGTAACGCAAGCTAACCTTCATTATGAAGGAAGTATAACTATTGATGAATCCCTTATGAAAACAGCTGATATTCTACCCTACGAGAAGGTTGAAATATATAACATCACAAACGGTGAAAGGTTCTCAACATACGTTATACCCGGAGAAGCTAACAGCGGAGTTATCTGCCTGAACGGAGCCGCCGCAAGAAAGGCACAGGTAGGAGATAATATAATTATCGTATCTTACTGTGAACTTGAAAAAGACGAAATAGAAGGCTTTGAGCCGATAGTGGTGCTTGTGGATAAAAACAACAAACCCGCAAAAATCTCCTCTAAATCGGGAGGTATAGTAGTTTAAGTTATCTCTATCCTCCAAATAACCATATAAGAACTGCAACTATACCTATCAACTCACCGGTTATCAGCAAAACAAACCCTTTAGTTGCTTCTTTAAAAACCGCTTTTCCACCTGCAAACAACGTTAAAAACCATTTAAAAGTCGTATTAACAGTGACAGCTAAAAATATACCTATTACTGCCACGGAAACTGCTATCTCATTAGACACCGAAAATTTTGCAAGAGATAAAGTAATAGCATCAACATCGGAAAGACCTGAAACAGCAGCAATGGCAAAAATTCCCCACGATCCGGCATATTTTATAGCTAACTTTGTAATAAAAAGTATAACTCCAAAAAAAAGACCGAACTTCAAAGCGTTTGAAAGCTCATAAGGATTATTAACCTCTATCTTTTCCCCATGCTTCACATTAAACTCAGCGTTTCTATAAACAAAAATCAGTCCAAGTAAAGTTGCCATTAAACAAGGAAATAAAAAATATTTAAACAACATGGGGCTCACTATAAAAACAAGAATAAGCACCCTCAAAAACATTATCGTTGAAGCACCAACGATACCGGCTACATACTCTCTGGTAAGAGCAGGCAAATTTCTAGCATATCTTGAAAGAGTAACGGTAACAGCAGTACTTGAAACAAGCCCTCCTATCAGACCGGTAATAACGGCACCTTTTTTACTTCCTACAACCTTGATAAGAACATAACCTATAAAATCTATGGAAGAGATAACAACAACCATCGCCCATACATCTTTCAGATTAACACCGAAAAACAACTTATCAGGTAAAAGGGGAAATATTAGAATTGAAACCACCGCAAATTTCAAAAGTGCAACAAAATCTTCAAGAGTTATATGCTTAACAAAATCGTGCATCTTCTTTTTAAACGTTAAAACAGAAAACACCCCGATAGAAACAACCGCTGCAAGCTGAAACTCTTTAAAGAAAGATAATATACCTACAAGGAAAGTTAAAAGTGCCGCAAATTCCGAAGTTAAACCGGACTCCTGTTCATGTTTCTGCGCCCACAGTACAAATGACGCTACAACAATAAAAGAAACCGGGATTAAAAAAGAATAACCTCTGCTTGCTATATCGGCAGACAAAGTACCTAAAAGAGAAATAAGAATAAAAGTCCGAAGACCTCCAAAAGCAGGTGTGCCATCTCTCTGTTTTTTATACTCCCGCTCGACACCTATTAAACCGCCAAAAACAGCTGACATAATATAGGGTTGATACTGTTTAAGCAAAACGAAATTTACAAAAGTTTCAAATATTTCTACCATCTAAACCTTCCAAAAGAGCATCTTTCATAACTTCAACTGAAGACTCCATATCTGTCAATATTTTGAAAGCTCTTGCCCCCTGATGAATAAGCATTCCAAGCCCATTTATGGTTTTTGCTCCTTTTGATTTTGCCACTTTTAAAAGTTCTGTTTCAAAAGGTTTATAAATAATATCAACAACAACCGTATCAGGTTTTATAAGGGAATAGTCAAAAAGGGAAGGGTCACTCTCTTTCATACCAACAGAAGTTGTGTTTATCAAAATGTCAAATTTGTCCACAACAGAATTAAGATAATCAAGAGATACAGCTTCCACCATTTCTATTTTACTTAACCTACCTGCAAGACTTTCCGCCTTTTCAAACGTCCTGTTTGCTATTACAATCTTCTCCACTCCATTCCTCAAAAGAGAATATGCAATTGCTTTTGCCGAACCACCTGCTCCGATAATAAGCACTTTTTTGCCACCAACTTCAATCCTTTCTTCTTTGAGGGAGTCAACAAACCCATCTCCATCGGTATTATAACCGTAGAGCTTACCATCTACATTTTTAACAGTATTAACCGCTCCCATAAACTCAGCAGTTTCATCTATAAAATCAAGAAAATGAATAATCTTTTCTTTAAGAGGAACAGTAACGTTTATTCCTCTAATACCCATAGCTTTTAAGCCATCAACCGCCTTTTCAAGATTCTCAGGAGAAACTTGAAAGGGTACATAAACGGCATCAATACCTGCTGCTTCAAAAGCAGCTGTCTGCATTAACGGCGACAACGAGTGTTTAACCGGATATCCGAAAATTCCATAAACATCAGTCCTTCCCGTTATTTTCATCTAATCTCATCTCCTTTAACCAGTTTTTAAGTTGTTTTTCAAAACCTATCTCATCATCACTGTAAAACTTTCTCTCTTCAGAAAGATACTTTTGTCTTACATAATGACGAGGAAAACTATGAGGATACAAATACCCTTTCCCATGACCAATATCTTCAGCCCCGGAATAGTGAGAATCCCTCAAATATACCGGAACCGGCAGAATATCTCCAGATTCCACAGCCTCAATAGCATTCCCGATAGAACGGTAAACAGCATTGGATTTTGGACTCATGGCAAGATAGATTGTAGCCTGAGCAAGGGTTAACGCAGCTTCAGGCATTCCTATTTTTGAAACTATATTCATCGCAGCATTTGAAATAAGAAGGGCTTCCGGATTGGCGTTTCCGATATCTTCAGATGCCAAAATAACAAGTCTTCTTGCTATAAACATAGGGTCTTCACCACCTTTCAACATCCTTGCAAGGTAATAAAGAGCCGCATCAACATCACTTCCCCGAATAGATTTTATAAAAGCTGAAATAACATCATAATGATAATCCCCTTTACCGTAACGGGTCGATTCTCCGGAAGCTATCTTTTTGATAATCTCTTTTGTAATCTCACTTCCGACCGAAACAATAGATGCTATCTCCTCAAGAAAATTGAAAACTTTTCTTCCGTCACCGCCACTTAAACGAGCAAGAAGACTGAGAGTATCTTCCGAAATTGAAAGGTTTTTATTTTTCAGTCCCCTTTTATCTCTCAACGCCCAAAGTATAAGCTCTTTTATCTCCTCAATAGAAAGAGGGTTGAATCTATAAAGCTTTGCTCTGGAACGAAGAGCCGGAACAAGGGAAAAATAAGGATTTTCCGTTGATGCTCCTATTAAAATCACATTACCGGCCTCAATATCCGGCAAAAGAGCATCCTGCTGAATTTTATTGAAACGGTGAATCTCATCTATAAAAAGAATGGTTTTTTTCCCAATATCAAAGTTGGCTCTGCCTTTTTTAAGAGCTTCTTTTATCTCCTTAATATTTGAAGTTACAGCGTTAATCTCTATAAATTCCGAATTTGAAAGTTTTGCTATCAACCTTGCAAGGGTTGTTTTCCCTGTCCCTGGCTCTCCCCAGAATACAGAAGATTTAACAGCATCCTTCTCTATCAATTTCCTTAAAGGTTTCCCCTTCCCAAGTATATGAGCTTGACCTACAAATTCATCGAAATTCTCCGGTTGAAGTCTAAAAGCAAGCGGCCTTTTGCCTTTTGAAAATAGTGTTTCCATCATCTATTCCCAAACTTTTCAAGTATATCAATAACTTCACCATCCGGTGTCTGTGGAAAATCGGAGTAAAATTGGCCTACTGCCCTGAAAAACGGAGCCGGATAAAGAACTACAAGCTCATCAACAAGTCTTTCAAACTCTTTTACCTTTTCAGCAGGCATAACAGGAACCGCAAGAATAACCCTATTCGGCTTTTTACTTTTAAGCTCCATAATCGCAGCTTTTACAGTAAGACCTGTAGCTATACCATCATCAACAAGAATCAAATCCCTCCCCTTAAAATCAACATCTTTTATCTTAAACTTCTCCTTCCTGCGCTTTATCTCTTCCATCTCTTCACGAGCTTTCTTTTGAAGATACTCCTTTGTAATTCCAAGTTGCAAAGCAACATCTTCACTAATATCAGGATTAATCAAAACATACCCCGACTCTGTAACCGCACCTATAGCATATTCTTCATTAAAAGGAGCACCTATTTTCCTCGGAAAAACAAGAGTTAAAGGAGCATTTAAAGCTTCGGCAACAGGCTCTGCTACAACAACTCCACCCCTCGGAATAGCAACAACCACAGGCGAAATCAATGTGCCTTTATATCTTTGCAAAATAGTATCAGCAAGAACCTCTCCCGCTTTATTCCTATCTCCAAAAACCATAACAAACCCCACCAATACATTTTAAAGACAAACAGATCTCCAATTAAAATTAAGACAATTTCTCTATCTGAACAAAAGAAAAAAGCTCTCCGGTTATTTCCGAAAAACACAGACAGAAAATAAGCTCCGTATTCATAACGATTGAGCTATCCTGCCACTATTAAGCATCGACAAGCGGTCAGGTACACCGATTTATTAATTGCTCATTCCTATTTGCAGCATCCCTTATTGCCTTTTCAAGATTATCATCTTTTAATTCATATCTGTCCAAAACATGAATGTTTTCATCGTTAATATGTAACTGCCCTTCATTCCCCTTGTTTCCACGATGCTGCCCTTTTGAATAAAGTGGATTTTCTTGAACTTCTTGTGAACTCATAACCCATAGAACAATCTGATCACGAAACACAGCCACCCATATAAACACATCACAGCATTGAGGCTTAAGCTGCTGAAAGTTCATCAAAAATCTCTTTTTCGTATTTCTTGATAAAGCTTTAATATAAAGCGGTTCATCACTATCACGATCAACAGCCCGCGATGCTTTTACTTCAATTTTGATACCATCAAGCCATAAATCATATTCTCCACTGAAGTTCGGATCAATTTTCTTTGAAGGCTTTCTAAGTTTAGAGCATTTTCCCTGAACATAAGTTTGTGCAAATTTTTCACCGAAACCACGAGGAGCCGATATTTCGAAAATCCATAAATTCGGATTCTCGCTTGTATATTCCAAACGAATTTCCAAATATTGTTCATAAGTAAGTCCCCCGTTATCCATAAGAGAACAAAGTAAATGCTCATATTTGTTAAATGGAAATACCGCCTGGTCTTGTTCTACAAAAGTAAGAATTTTATCGAGCTCGTCTTTCGAACCGGAAAATGCCTGTATAATTTTATTTTTTAACTCTGTAAGTTCCATCATCCGTCCTCTCTAATCCAAGATTTGCTATATATCTATCTTCATCAAAGTTAGCTCCTTCAAGAAATTGAACATGTATCGGCAATAGTTCCAAATCGCCTCTCAGTATTTTGTGTGTATTAAACAACTTTTTAAATAACCAATTCATAAATTTACTGCTCAATAATTCTCCTAACATTTCAGTTTTTACAGGAAATGCTTTGTTTGGAATTAAGATATTCGCACTGTTTAAAAAATATCGTTTACCAGTATCATAAAAGAAACATAATTCCGATGAAATAAACTTATATACAAGTTTTTCATCCGCCTGATAAAATTCTATCGGAGCAACCTGTTGGTACAAAGATAAATCTGAGGGGATATAAGACGAAACCGGTTTTAAACCTTTTCTTGTTATATCAGAACCTTTATAGACGGGAATATACCCTTGTTTACGCTTGTTTATTATAAACTTCTTATTATTTCCGGTTACAATTCCAAGTGCCCACTTGCCATTATTCTTTAATGTTAAATGAGGAATTGAAAACAGATGCGATATAACTTGCTCATCTTCATATGAACAGTATAAATTGATTATTTTTTTTGGATTATTACGAAAAGAACCAACCGTCCTTATGTATATGTTTTTTTGATGGCAACATTCAATTTTATATTTATCGTCTTTACAATAGGCTTTCTCTATAACCAAACCTTGTGCTTTTGTGATAAGTCCCTTAAACGGCTTACCATAATCAATAACACGTTTTATTTTATATCTTAATACTTCGGAACGAGCTTCCTCAAAAGTAGTTATATTAAAAAACGATTCAGGAAGTAATAAACCGAGTATTCCATTATCTTTTAGCAATTTCATGCAAGCAAAAAAGAAAAGTGCCGACGTGTCCAGAGATGATTTAATTCCAAAATAAGATGCTATCCGCTTTTTTCTGTTTATAGGAAGTTTCTTTCCCCATGGCGGATTTGTAAAGATACAGTCAAACTTTCTGTTTTTTCCGGAAATCACCAACTCAAGGAAATCACCAACCTTGATGTTATCACTTTTGTATCCTGTTTTTTCGTATATCCTTTTTTTAGTAATCTCTACAGCAATAGGGTCAGTATCATACCCATAAACATTCATCGGCTTTATTCCAGCTCCCAAAGCAGCAATAATAAAATTGCCCGAACCGCAACATGGGTCACAAAAAACAGCATTATCCGTATCGATTTTAGAAAAATCGATTAAGTCATCAACAATATCAGATGGAGTGTAATAAATACCTTCTTTATTCCTAAACGAATTTGATAAACTGTCTTCATACTCTTGTGCCAATGTTGATAAATCAAAAATATCGCCTTGTTTTAATTTTTTTAAAAACAGTTCCGTTAGTTCGCCATGGTCGTGTGAATCTCTTTGGGATTTATTGGCTCTCTTGTTCAGCTTGTCTATTCCTGCAACTTCTTTATGAAATTTCTCCAGAGACTTAATTGAAACATAATTTTTTCCTACTTTTTCCAAATAACCTGTTTTAATCCAATTTCTAATTGTTGCGGTAGATACACCTATATATAGTGCAGCATCATTGATTGATATTTTTGATTGCCCGACAGTCATAATTTCAACCTAAAATCTAATTCTCTCTTTTTGATTACACATAAAAACCAAACCCAACGGTTGACCGTAACTCTACCGATAAACTTTCTCAAAGAAATTCTATGAGCTTAAACACAAAATCAACCGTCGAGCAAACAACACACTTTGGTGATTTGTTGTAAATCCAATATCTTTAGCCCCTAAACGACTTTTAAAAAGATAATTTCCTTTTCAATTTCAGAATACAAATTTTAATAAGTTCTTGCCACTATAAAATCAGCTATCTGTTTCAGAGACTCTTTATAAACGGAATCTTTTGCAGAATCAAGTAGCTCCTTTGCCCTATTTACATACTCTCTGGCAAGAAAAACGGTTTTTTCAACCCCACCACGCTCCAAGACCAGCTCTCTTATATAACTTATATCCGCTTTTGAAGGATTTTGTGAAGAGAAAATTGCTCCGACTTTCTCCCTTTCCGAATCATTAAAAGTATGTCGAACAGCTATAAAAGGATATGTAACCTTACCTTCTCTTATATCATTCCCGGCAGGCTTTCCTATCGTTTCTTCATCGGAAACATAATCAAAAGCATCATCAACCAATTGAAAAGCATAACCTATAAATTTTCCGAAATCTCTCATTGAAATCTTCTGTTTACCATCCACTCCTCCGACAATAGCTCCTGCTTCACAACAGGCTGAAAGAAGAGATGCGGTTTTTCTATAAATTATGTCAAAATAACCTTCCTCCGTTAAATCTACTTTCCCTATCATTTCAAGCTGTTTAAGCTCTCCTTCCGACATATCTCTAATCGCATCAAGGGCTCTCCGAAGAACCTCAACACCACCGTAAGTTGCAAATGTCGAAACACCTTGAGCAAACATATAGTCCCCGACAAGGACAGCGACATCGTTGCCAAAAACCGCATTGGCAGAAGGATTACCTCTCCTCAAAGAAGCGCCATCAACAATATCATCATGAAGAAGAGTAGCCGTATGAATAAACTCCATAGCTATAGCAACGGGAATCAATTTTTTATCATCAGGACTAAAAAGCTTTCCGGATAAAATCGTAAGACCGGGCCGTACCCTTTTTCCACCACTATTAAAAATATAGCCACCTGTCTCAAGAACAGATTTAACATCCGACCTTAATAGATTTCCCGCAAACACTTCACAGGCATAAAGCTCATCCTTTATAACCTCAAAAGGTTTAAATATTTTCATAGAACCCTTCCTATACTATTTTTCTACTTCCCGGCTTTTCAAGGGGAATTTTTCCTTCCCTACATATAGGACATGTTTCAGCTTTATAGGAAGGAACATGAAGACTCCATAAAGTTGCAAAAGGCACTCCAAAATCTACAGTACCTCCACTTCTATCAACAAGACTCGCAACAGCAACAACTTCACCGCCACAAGACCTTACAACTTCCATCGTTTCCTTTGTCGATTTCCCTGTTGTAATCACATCTTCAACAACAAGCGCCTTCTCTCCGGGTCTTATTTCAAAACCTCTTCTTAAAATAAGATTCACACCATCCTTCCTCTCTGCAAAAATACCCCTTAAACCAAAGTGTCTTGCAGTTTCATAGGAAACAACTATACCGCCTATAGCAGGAGCAATCACAAAGTCGATATCAACATCAAGCATTTTCACCTTTTCGGCTATATCCCTACATAAAATTTCCGCAAATTCAGGATACTGAAGAACTCTGGCACACTGTAAATAGTAAGAACTGTGAAGACCGCTTGAAAGAAGAAAATGTCCCTCAAGAAAAGCATCGGTCTTCAAAAAAATCTCCTTAATTTCTCCTTCTGTAAGCATTAAAAAACCTCCGAAAAATAAACATTATTCTAACAGAATTTACACAATCTTCCCTGGAAGGCACCTCTTTCGACAAATCTCTCTCTTATCCTGTTGATTAACCTGTTCTTGTCCTTTTGATTACACCATACAGGTGCTATAAGCAACTCTTCCGGTGCTTCTCCCGTTACCCTCTGAATAACAGTATCAGGGTGAAGCCGCTCTATAAAATCAACAATCGTATCGATATACTCCTCCTCTTTAAAAAGAGGAAAAGGATAATTGAGATAAAGCTCCTCAAGAAGTGTCCCTTTTATGACATGAAGAGGATGAATCTTAACACCGTCAACTCCCATCGCCGCAAGAATATCGGCAGTTTCAAACATCTCCTCCTTCGTTTCCGTCGGAAGACCTAAAATTGTATGAACACAAATATTTATAGAAGAATAGTTCTTTGTTAAATTAAAAGCATGCAGAAAGTCGGAAAAACCGTGCCCTCGTTTCATCCATTGAAGAGATTTAAAGTGTGGACTTTCAAGACCATACTCTATCCAGACAAGATACCTATCCGCATAACTGTTTATCAATCTAATTATTTCCTCTGAAACGGCATCAGGCCTTGTACCTATGATAAGACCGACAACATCAGGGAAATTCTTTATTTCATCATAAACTCTTTTAAGACGTTCAACAGAAGCATAAGTGTTTGTGTAAGCTTGATAATATACCAGAAATTTTTCCGCCTTGTATCTTTTCTTTGCCTTTTCTATCCCCTCTTCTATCTGTTCTCTTACCGATTTTTTTCTTTTCTCCCGGTTATATTCCGAACCCTCATAACAGTAGATACACCCCTCACTCCCTACTGTTCCGTCTCTATTTGGACAGGTAAAACCGGCATCAACAGTTACCCTATAAACTTTCTCTTTAAAAACTTTTTTAAGATAAACAGAAAAGGTTTTAAACTTTACATCCATAATCTATCCCAAAATCAAGGGAGGTTTCCCTCCCTCTAAATCATTCCTCTTCATCTTCTTCAAGCTCAAGACCTATGGGAACAAGTTCCGCAACATCCTCTACTTCCCACTCTTTCAATTTGTTCTGAGCTTTATCTTCACACTCAAGAGGCACGGAGATAAAAAACCCTTCCCCCGACTGGCGACAATGCTCAGCAATCGCATTCGCTCTCTCTTTTGCAGAAGGAGTATCTATGGAATCGCAATCTTCAACCTGAACAGCTATTTGGTATTCAACTTCCTCGTCCTTATAAACGGCAAGGAAATCGGGCTTATACACATCATCGGTTTCAACATCATAAACCTCAAACCCTTCCATCTCAAGAACCGTAGCCATCAGCTCCACAAGCTCATCTCTCAAAAGTCTCTCTTCCATAACCCCTCCATATAAAACACGTTTAAACTAATTTATATCCTGTTCGGATTATTTCCACAAAATAGTGTTAAACAAATTGCGGAAGAGAAACCGTCTTAACAATCATGTTTACTGTCTTTAAAGAAACATCGGCTGTTACTCTTGCACATCTTTCACTTCTTAAAGGACTTTTTACGGCAACACCTGTCTTCTTTGTCCAATTTATAATCGAATCTCTGCAATTTATAGATTCCGCAGAAGCTTTTGGCACTTTAAGGCCATTTCCCTTAAACAGAGGAAGAGAAGTCTCGTTGTGAAATTTCATTATCTCATTAACCGCTAACTCAAAGTTTTTTTCCTCCAAGAAAAAAGAGAAAGAAACAAACGCTCCTGTTATAGCCCCACAAATAAAATCCCATCTGTTCGGAAGCTCTTTTTTTACTTTTAATACGTCTTCAAAAGAAACTGTAACCCCAAAGGAATCCGTAATGGAAGTAACAACTCCAAACTCACATCCGGAAATAAGATAACCTTCGTAAGCTTTTTGAGAAACCGTATCAAAATCAGGAAACTTCAAAGGTGTTAAACTTCCAAAGGTTTTTCTGTAAATACTCATATTCTCAACAATCTTACCAATATCCATACTCTAACCTCCTCGAATTTACAGGTATGTAATATATGAATTTTACAATCAATAGCAACTGTTACTCCTTATGGTAAAATTGCACTATGATGAAAATAACAAGTACCGTATTGGGAATATTATCAGGAATCTTTGCAATGAGTTCCGCTTTTGCCGGGAACAAGTGTCCTGACATGCAATCCGTAAAAAAGCAGATAGATACTGTTTTTAAAAAACCAGCGATGATAGAAGCTGTTTACCCCATAGGAATCGACGGTTTCTGCAGAGTTATAACAAAATACAACGGGAATTTTTTTATAGACACAAATTCTCGTTATCTTATCAAAGGTATGATTTTTAAGCTTCCCGACAGGAAAGTGGACAGTAGATTCATCAAGTTTCTAAATAAATCAGTAAGCTTTGAAGCCGGAAACGGAAAGAATTACGTTTTCGTTATTGTTGACCCGGATTGTGAAGCATGCAGAAACAGCAGCAAGAAAATGAAACTGTTTTTTGACAACGGAATAAAATTAAAATTCATCCTTGCCCCTTTCTCGTCAAAGGAGGCTGAGGAAAAAGCTGTTAAATTCATCTGTAAAAAAGGCAACATTTCCGATTATATGGAAGGAAATTTTAACGGGAAAGTTTGCACCACGGGGAAATTAAATATCTGGTCCGTGATGGATAAACTGAAATCGAGAGGACTTGTAAGCACACCTATCTTTATAACACCCGCCGGAAAAGTATTATCCGGAGAAGACAGTGTGGAGAAAGTAATAGATGAATCGATAAGAGGAAGAGGGGAACAAAGCCCCTAAATCAATTATCTAAAGGATATACACTTACAACCTTTTTATTCCTTTTTCTTTCAAACTTTACAGTACCTTCAACTAATGCAAAAAGCGTATAGTCTCTTCCAACCCCTACGTTAGCACCAGGGTGAACACTTGTACCCCTCTGTCTGACAAGGATATTACCTGCTTTAACAATCTGTCCGTCATGTCTTTTTACACCAAGTCTTTTACCAATCGTATCCCTACCGTTTTTGGTAGAACCCATACCTTTCTTATGTGCCATAATAAACCTCCGATTAGCTTACAATTTCATCAATTTTAAGCTCTGTAAAATACTGACGATGCCCGGCCTTTCTCTGATAATGTTTTTTCGACTTGTACTTAAACACTACTATTTTCTTTCCTCTACCATGTCTTACAACCGTAGCTTTAACTTTAGAATTTTCAAGCTCACTTCCAACTTTTACGGAACCATCTTCATTTTTAACCATTAAAGCTTCAAGCTCAACTTCCGAACCCTCAGGTAGGTTTACCTTCTCAACCTTTAAAACCTGACCGGGCTCTACAACATACTGCTTTCCGCCTGTTTTAACAACTGCATACATTACGGAACCTCCGATAAAATAAATTTGAAACGCGGAAGTGTAATTTATAGCAAAAATACACTTTTGGTCAAGAGTAAAAATATACTTATTCAAATATATTTCCAGTGTTTCAACTTAAAAACAGTTAATTCAAAAGGACTATATTTAATAGTTGCAAAAAAACGGAAAAAACCAAACAGGAGGAAACTATGGATAGATTCTATCAGATAGAAAAGACAGGAACCACCGATTTCAATGCTTTTCTATCGAAAGTATTCCTTAATATGTTCTTAGGACTACTACTAACAGCAATATCCGTCTATATGACACTTTCCACAGGTTTGTGGACAAAGATAGGAACATTCGGAGCTATCGGATTTGGAATTTTAAGCTTCGTTCTTGTCATTCTGACAGGGGTTCTAAGGAATAACGGAGTTTTAGCCGGAATAACTTTTTATCTGTTTTCGGCACTTGAAGGAATGCTTCTCGCCCCAATCTTTTACATATATACGGGATCTTCAATAATAACAGCTTTTGCTTCTGCGAGTATCCTCTTCGGAATAATGGCAATTTTGGCCCTGACAAAAAAAGTTGATTTCAGAAGATTCGGAACATATCTGTTTGTAGGCCTTATAGGAATAATAATAGCATCTCTGTTGAATATGTTTTTACTCCATTCGGCAGGTTTTGGCATGGTGATAAGCGCAATAACCGTCATTGTCTTCCTTGGATTGACAGCCTATGATATTCAAAAACTTGAAGAGATGGCCTATACAGACGGAAACGCATTTTTCGGTGCTTTAGCTCTATACCTTGACCTTATAAACCTTTTCCTTGCGCTTTTAAACCTCTTCGGAGAAAGAAGGGACTGATTTCTCCGGGACTTTGTCCCGGAACGGCCTTTCCATCTTGCGTTTTATCCAAATCTCCCATTGACGACCAGTTCAAATCTATTTATATTTAAAACAGGACTGAATGAAACTTAAAACAATCTTTTAGGGGGGAATGCGATGTTTGGAGGATTTTTCGGAAGAAAAGGTGAATACGACCCCTTTGAGGACTTTTTCAGAATTTCTAAAGAGATGGAGAAGATGCTTTCGGAATTAACAAGGGGGGTCGGAGATGTTCCCGGATTCGAGGCAGGGTTCGAACCTAAGATAGAGATGTATGAAACACCTGATGAACTTGTGGTAAGAGCTGAAATGCCGGGAATTGACAAAGATACTATAGACGCGAGAGTCAGAGGAAATCACCTCATTATTCGTGGTGTAAAAAAACAGGAACAGAAAGAAGAGAAAGACAGCGTATTTTTCAGTGAAACATTTTACGG
>JALSLT010000108.1 GCA_026988135.1 Desulfurobacterium sp. | reverse complement strand
TTATTTCCGGTCCTGCATAGGTGTAGATTGTGTGATCTGCTTCTCTGGTAATGGTTGAGCCTATGACATTACAGATTGCAATTACTTTTGCTCCTTTCTTTTTCGCAAGTTTGACGGCAGCAAGTGTATCTGCTGTTTCTCCTGACTGAGATATCGCAATTACAAGAGAATTTTTATCAACTAAAGGTTCTCTGTACCTATATTCTGAAGCATAATCTACGGAAACCGGAACTTTGGAGAGAGTTTCAATATAAAATTTTCCTATCAACCCTGCATGGTAGGATGTTCCGCAGGCAACTATCTCTATATTATTGAAATCAAAGAGAAGTTGAGTTTCCCCTTTTATAACGGAGAGTTTTCCCGAAATCGTATCGGAAATTCCTTTGGGTTGTTCGTATATCTCTTTTATCATAAAGTGTTTGTATCCGCCTTTTTCAGCTTGTGCAATTGACCATGGAATCTCTTCTTCATCTTTTTTTATGAGTTTTCCAGAATTGTCAAAGACGGTAACTTTCTCTCTTTCTATTATGGCAAACTCTCCGTCTTCAAGGAAGATAACTCTATTTGTATAGTGAAGAAATGCAGGAACATCTGATGCAAGGAAATTTTCACCTTCTCCAATGCCGATAACAAGCGGGCTGTCCTTCCTTGCACATACGATTTTATCCGGTTCTTTTTCCGATATTGCCGCTATGGCGTAAGAGCCTTTGATTTGTGATATGGCTGAGAATAGAGCTTCTATGAAGTTTTTCCCGTTTTTCATTTCATCTTCTATTAAATGAGCTATGACTTCCGTGTCTGTTTGAGATTTAAAGGTGTGGCCCTTTTCCGTTAATTTTTTTCGAAGTTCGACAAAGTTTTCTATAATCCCGTTATGGACTATGACTATTTTGTTATCGCAGTCTGTATGGGGATGAGCATTTATATCGGTGGGTTCTCCATGAGTTGCCCATCTTGTGTGTCCTATCGCTACGGATGGCAGGGAGGTGTCCCTGTTTACTTCTATTTCAAGGTTTCTTAACTTTCCGCTTCTTTTATAGACTTTAAGTTTATTTTCATCTATAAATGATATTCCTGCTGAATCATAACCTCTGTATTCGAGTCTTGAAAGTCCGTTTATAACGATATTTTTTGCATTGTCGTTTCCTATATAGCCTACAATTCCGCACATAACTTTTTCTCCATTTCTCTTTTTATAGAGCCTTTACTTTTGGAACTAAAATATACCATAATAACTCTGCTAAATTACTAATTTTCCAGGAGGAGAATAGATGAATTTAAACGTGACTCCACTTGATTTTCAACCGGCAAATGATCTTGCCGTAGAGATTATTGAAAGAAAAGGTATCGGTCATCCCGATACGATATGTGATGCTCTTGCCGAGAAGTTATCGGCGGAACTTTGTAGATTTTATGAAGAGAAGTTCGGTTTTGTTCTTCATCATAATGTCGATAAAGGGTTGCTGCTTGGCGGAAGTGCAAATCCCAAATTTGGCGGTGGAGATATACTTGCTCCGATAGAGATTTACCTGGTCGGAAGGGCCATAAAAGAGTACAAAGGAATAAAGACTCCTATTGAGGAATTTGCCATAGAGGGTACGAAGGAGTGGTTAAAAGAGAATATTCATGCGCTTAATCCCGAAAGAGATGTAAAAATACATTGTCTCGTTAGGCCCGGTTCCGTTGATCTTGTGGATATCTATATGAGGCAGCACGAAACAGGTGTTCCTCTTGCCAATGATACTTCGTTTGGTGTTGGATTTGCTCCTTTTGACGAAGTTGAAAATATTGCTTTTAATGTAGAAAAGGTTCTTAACAGTAAGGAAACGAAAAGAAAATATCCTGAGATTGGTGAAGATATAAAAGTTATGTGTGTCAGAAAAGGAGATACTATTGATGTAACTGTTGCGTGTGCGTTTGTTGATAGATTTGTAAAAGATATTAACGATTATATTGAGAAAAGAGAAAATGTTAGGAGAATAGCTGAAGAAGTTGTAAAAAAATACACGGACCGAGAAGTAATAATTCATGTAAATACAGGTGATGATGATGAGAGAGAAAATGTATATATAACTGTAACCGGAACTTCCGCTGAAGCCGGAGATGACGGGGAAGTAGGGAGAGGTAATAGGGTAAACGGTCTTATTACTCCTTACAGACCTATGAGTCTTGAAGCAGCAGCTGGTAAGAATCCTATAACACACGTAGGAAAACTTTATAACATAACAGCTATGGAGATATGCCAGGATGTTGTTAGAGAAATTCCCGGATTGCAAGAAGCTTATTGCTATATCGTGAGTCAGATAGGAAAACCTATAAGTGAACCACTTGCTCTGGATATTAAAATCAGAACGGAAGATGGTAAAGTGGAAAGTTATAAAGATAAGATAGAACCGATAGCAAGAGAACATTTGAGCAATATAGGGAATGTTTGGAAAAGATTGGTTAATGGTGAAATAGTTGTTTATTAACAATTTTTATTTAGAGTTCAGGTTTTGGAAAACCCGGGTTGTCCCGGGTTTTTTTTATTTTAGACAATTGTATAATATCCGTGTTTAGCTTAATTTTACATTTGGAGGCTTTGGGTGGTATCCTCTCATCTTTTAGAAGCCGGGTTTATTCTTTTTTTTGCCGGCTTTTTTGTGGGTTTTTTCTCGGGTCTTCTTGGAAAAGGAGGAGGTCTTCTTCTCATCCCTACATTTTGGGTTGTTTTTCCATTTGTAGGGATTCCTGAACATATTGTTCCTAAGGCGGCAGTTGCGACTTCTCTTGCTTGTATGACAGTTACTTCTTCAACTTCTGCATGGCAGCATATAAAAAAGGGATATTTAAAGAAAGATATTTTTATTAACCTTTTGGTGGGTGCTTTTCCCGGAGTATTTGTCGGAAGTATTATAACTGCAAAACTTCTTTCGCCGGAAATTACAAAATTTCTTTTTGCAATTTTTTTGATTTTTATGTCGCTGAAAATGTTTAAAAAAAGTGCAAAGGGAAAAAAAGAGGAAATAAATAGAAAAAAAATAGTTATTACAGGTTTTGCTTCCGGATTTATAGCAGGTCTTCTTGGTATAGGAGGCGGCTCACTTGTTACTCCTATGTTGTATTCGTTTGCGGATATTCCGATTAAAAATGCGATGGCAACTTCAACCGGGATTGTATTTTTTAATGCATTTTTTTCAGTTTTAAATTATATTTATTACGGTTTTGGTAAAGTTAATTTGCCATATTTCTTTAGTTATGTTTATATTCCAGTGTTGTTTTTTATGGTTCCTTCCCTTTATATAGGAACAAGGGTTGGAGTTAGGTTTATGCATAGGGTTAATTCCGAGAAATTGAGAAGATGGTTTGCAATTTTTTTAATTTTTGTAGCTATAGAAACTATAATTAAGCTTATTTTTTAAAAAAGTAGAGTATGATATAATCAAATTGTGCGGTTGAATTTTTGATAGAGGGAGAAATATGCCTGTTACACTTGTAGAGTATTTAAAAGAGCTTGTGGATAAGGGGGGATCGGATCTTCATATCTCTCCCGGTAGTCCTCCGAGAATAAGAATTAGCGGGGATCTTATTCCTATAGAAGGAGCTGAGCCACTTACGCCAAATGATACTAAAAAGTTGATATATAGTGTTTTAACTGATATGCAGAAAAAGCGTTTGGAAGAGGATCTCGAACTTGATTTCTCTTTTGGAATAGAGAATATTGCAAGGTTTAGGGGAAATGCGTTTTATCAAAGAACTACTCTTGCAGGTGTTTTCAGGTTAATTCCTTACGAAGTTCCTCCTTTTGAAAAACTTGGACTTCCGGATGTTGTGAAAAGTTTTACAGGATTGGATCAGGGGCTTGTTCTTGTTACAGGTCCAACAGGTTCAGGTAAATCAACCACTCTTGCATCTTTGATAAACATAATAAATGAAACGTATCCCTATCATATTATTACGATTGAAGATCCGGTAGAGTTTGTTTATGAACACAAAAAATCTCTTGTTAACCAAAGAGAGCTTGGTAGTGATACTAAGACTTTTGCTAATGCTCTTCGTTCGGCACTTCGTGAAGATCCGGATGTTATTCTTGTAGGAGAGATGAGGGATATGGAGACAATAGCAGCTGCGCTGACTGCTGCCGAGACGGGTCATATAGTTTTTGGGACTCTTCACACCAATTCTGCCATTGAGACAATAAACCGTATTGTTGATGTCTTTCCGGCCGATAAGCAGTCTCAGATAAGGACGCAGCTTTCATTCTCCCTTCAGGGAATAGTTGCACAGAAACTGTTGAAGAGAAAAGATAGGAAAGGCAGGGTGGCTGCGGCTGAGGTTTTTATTCCGACTCCTGCTATTAGAAATTTGACTAGGGAGAACAAATTGCACCAGATCTATTCTCTTATGCAGACGGGTCAGGCGGAGACGGGAATGGTTACAATGAATCAAAGCCTTGCTAAATTTTATCTGTCCGGAGTTATAGATCTTGATTCCGCCAAATCCGTTTCTCCGGATGAAAAAGAACTGGAAGCTTTGATAAAAACATATGGTGCTTAAAGGATTTAGGAGATAATAGATGGCAGTTTACAGTTATAAGGGTAAGACAATTTTAGGAAAAGTAAAAAGAGGGGAAGTAACTGCGGATAATATTGAAGTTGCTAAAAACCTTATAAGAACCAAAGGCGTTGTAGTTATCGATTCATTAAAAGAGCAGAAAGCCGGTGGTTTGAATATGGAGATAAATCTGTCTTTTCTGGATAAGGTTAAGTTAAAGGATGTTGTTCTTTTTACCAGGCAGCTTTATTCGATGGTAAATGCCGGTATTCCTCTTGTGGGGGCTCTAAGGGCCTTGGAACAGCAGGTTTCGAATAAGAGGTTGAGAAATGTGATTAAAGATCTTTCAAAGCAGGTGGAGGAAGGAGAAAGGTTTTCTACGGCTCTTGCAAAATATAAAGATATCTTTGGGGATCTTTATGTAAGTATGATAAAAGCTGCCGAAGAAGCGGGAACTCTCGATTCAACTCTTAAAAGGCTTGCCGAATACTTGGAGAAAGCTGAGCGTTTGAGGTCTAAAGTTAAAAGTGCTATGTTTTATCCGACTTTTGTCCTTATTATTGCGGGAGTTATCGTTTCCGGGATTTTAATATTTGTTATTCCAACATTCCAACAGATCTATGAAGGTATGGGAGGGCATCTTCCGACTCTTACTCAGATGGTTGTGAATTTAAGTGAATTTTTGAGGGATTATATAGGTTGGATGATAGGTGGTATCATAGCGTTTGTTTTGATATTTAAACAGCTTTTGAAAATAGCAAAATTTAAGTATTATGTTGATATGGCGGTGTTAAAGATTCCGGTTTTTGGAGATCTTATTTTGAAAAGCTCTATTGCTAACTTCGCCAGGACTTTGTCATCAATGATTTCAAGTGGTATTAATATTTTAAAGGCTATGGAAATAGCGGCGGAAACCTCCAATAATAAAATAATTCAGAATGAAATTTTAAAGGTTAAAAATCAGGTTGAAAGAGGTGTGAGTCTTGCTGTTGCTCTTTCACGGAGTAAAATGTTTCCTCCTATGCTTATTAACATGGTAGCTATTGGTGAGGATTCCGGTAACCTTGATGAGATGCTTGGTAAAGTAGCCGAATTTTATGAAGAGGAAGTAGATACAATGGTAGATGGCTTAACTTCGCTTATAGAGCCGATGATGATGGTGCTGATAGGGGGGACTATCGGTTTTATCATTATTGCCATGTATCTGCCGATATTTAAAATGGGGGATCTTGTTAAATAAGTATTTTTTCTCTTAATATACTTAGTTCCGGAACATCTGAAGTATATTCATTTTCGAAATCTATCTTAACTTTGGAATTTGGATGGGCTTCATTTAGAGGCTCTCCGTTTTTATATATATTCTTTATTTTGGTACTCTTTGATGTTCCGTTTTTGAAAAATAGTTCGACCTCAATACCCTTTCCTATTCTGTTTCTTATCTCCCAAACACCGTTTCTATAAATTCCAAGAAATTTGTAGTTTCGTATGTAAGAGCTTGTTTTGTAATGTTGAAGCTCTTTATCTGTTGCAAGAAAACCGATTGTATAAGGCCTGTGACTTACTTTCTCCAATTCATTTAAAAGTTCGGGAAGTTTATCCTTGAATAGTTGAGTTTCCCCCGCTTTTATCATATCAATTGCTTTTCTATATATTGCTGTGGTAACGGCCACA
>JALSLT010000107.1 GCA_026988135.1 Desulfurobacterium sp. | reverse complement strand
GTTACTTTCAAACCTCTACTTTCAAGTAAGGTTCCTATAGAAGAAGCGGTTATACCTTTTCCAATGGAAGATAACACACCACCTGTAATAAAAATAAGTTTAGCAGCCATTAAACCTCTCCTTTAAAAGTTTTTCAGCTTTTTTCAAATCTTCCTCGGTATCAATTCCAAAACCGTAAGTCGAGACAATCGAAACGGCTATTTTTTCTCCATATTCAAGAATTCTCAACTGCTCAAGTTTCTCAGCTTTTTCAAGAAAACCAACATCCCAAGAAACAAAACGAAAGAGAGACTCCTTTTCAAATCCATATATACCTAAATGTTTAAAGTAATCGGAAGATTCCATTACTCCATACCTGTTATAAGGAATCGGATATCTCGAAAAATAAAGGGCATATCCGAATTTATCAAGAACAACCTTCACATTATTGGAATCTAAAACTTCATCCGCCGAAGCAAACTTAACAGCAACAGTTGCAAATTTATCCCCTTTTCTTAACCTCTCAACCACAGGAAAAACATGAGACTCATCAACAAAAGGCTCATCACCCTGAATATTAACAATATACCTAAAATTAAATCCGCACCTTTTAACAGCTTCAGCTACTCTATCCGTCCCACTGGGAAGCTCGCGAGAAGTAATAACTGCCATTCCACCAAGTTTCTCTACAACCCTAACTATCTCTTCACTATCCGTTGCAACAATAACATTTTTAGTTATCTTCCTCGCTGCCTCATAAACCCATCCGATAAGAGGCTTATCGTAAATCTTCCTTAAAGGCTTTTGCACAATTCTCTTAGAACCGATACGAGCAGGAATAACTATTAAAAAATCTTCACTCAAAAACCACCTCTCAACTTTAGAAAATTTCAAAATCTAATTATATCCTTTTAACCAAAAGTATCGGAAAGATGGCAAACAAAAATTAAGGTATAATTAGGAAAGTTTTTTACGGGGAGGAGATAAATTGAAGATAGGAAGGTTTAAGCGAGAAAAGGATGTTTTCTTCGGCATTATCAAAGGAAGAGAAGTTGCTACTCTTAAAGAAACAAGAGTTTCCCAACTTAAAGAAACAAGAACGATTGACGAAGAAAAAATTTACGATATAAAAGAATTAAAATTTCTTCCCCCAACAAGAGCAACTAAGATTGTAGCCGTGGGCCTTAATTACAAAGCCCACGCCGAAGAGATGGGAAAACCGTTACCGGAAGAACCTTTGCTTTTTATGAAACCTTCAACATCTATCATCTCTAACAAAATGAAAATCATACTTCCACAAATGTCCGAAAAAGTAGATTACGAAGGAGAAGTTGCCATAGTAATAGGAAAAAAAACCAAAAACGTTTCCGAAGAGGAAGCCAAAGATGTTATTTTAGGCTATTCCTGTTTTAACGACGTTACTGCAAGAGATCTACAAAAAAAAGACGGGCAATACACAAGAGCAAAATCTTTCGACACATTCGCTCCTTACGGCCCTTGGATACAAACAGAAGCAGATCCTCTTTCCTTAAAAATAACAACAAAAGTAAACGGTGAAGTGAAACAGAGAGGAAACACTTCAGATATGATATTTTCCCCGTTTTTCCTGGTTTCATTCATCTCAAAAATAATGACTCTCCTGCCCGGAGATGTTATTATAACCGGAACTCCCCCCGGCGTTGGAACATTGAAAGAGGGAGACAAAGTTGAAATTGAAATAGAAGAGATAGGTACCCTTATAAATTATGTTAAAAAAGAGCAAAGATAACGGAGATACAGATGAAAGTTCACCCGGAATGTATTCCTTGCTTTAATAAACAAATATTAAGCATTTTAAAATTCATAGAAGCAGACAGAGGATTATCATTAAAAGTCCTAAAAGAGACTTGCGGACTTATAGCTGAAAAACTAGAACCCGAAAAATCACCAGGACACAATGCAACTTATATTCATAAACTTTTCAAAAAAATAGTCGGAGTAAATGACCCGTTCAAACCGTTGAAAGATAAATACACAGAAATAGCTCTTCAACTTGAAAAAGAAATCGAAGAAAAGTTCTATCAACCTACAACAGATAAACTTGACATGGCCGTAAAACTTGCAGCCATTGGAAATGTAATAGACTTTGGTGTTCCTATGGAACACCAAAAAACAGTAAAACCTGACAAACCGGCTTTCTTTGATTTGGAAAAAGAGATCGAAACATTCCTTTATCAAAAATTCGCATATTTCGATAAAGAAATATTTGAAAGATTTATAGTCTCCGGGAAAAAAGTACTCTATATAGGAGACAATGCCGGAGAAATCGTATTTGACAAATTTCTTTTGAAATTTCTAAAAAAACAAGGAATGATAATAACTTTTGTGGTAAGAGGTGGACCAATACTAAACGATGCTACTATAGAAGAAGCTCTAAAAAGTGGAATAGACGAAATCGCCGATAATCTCATAACTACAGGGAACGATTTTATAGGAATAGATTTTGATTTCGTAGGCGAGGATTTTCAAGCAGAATGGAACAAAGCTCACGTTATTATATCAAAAGGACAAGCAAATATAGAAACTCTTGAAACAATAAACAATAAGGATATATTCTTCATCTTAAAATCGAAATGTAATCCTATGGCAAAAGAACTGCACTGTAAAAAAGGAGACCTTATATTCCTTTACAACAAACATCTTTTAGAGATAAAAAATGAGGATTCTTAATTTTGAAAGGGATTTCAAAATCATTAAATCCATCATATTAAAAGGTGAAATCCTCTGTTCTCCGACAGACACTCAGTTCGGAATAATAGGAAATTCTCTTAACAAAACAACTGTTTTCAAAGCTTATAAAGTAAAGGAAAGAGAACCTAAAAAACCTTTGATTATTCTTTTTGATTCGATAGAAACCATAAAAAAATACGGCATTTTAATCCCTGAAGAGTACAGGAATCTTTTACAAACCATTTGGCCGGGAAAATTAACGGCAATTCTACCGATAGATGGAACTTCCCCTTTTAGAAAAATCTTTAAAAAAGACAATATTGCTGTCAGAATACCAAATCACAAATGGCTACTAAAACTAATCAAGGAAACTGGCCCTCTCTTTGCCCCTAGTGCCAATCCACAAGATAAAACACCGGCAAAAAACTGTAAAGAGTGCATTAGCTATTTCAAGGAAAAGATTAAATACTGTATAGAAGGCACAGGAAATCCCGTCCCGTCAACAATTGTTTCCCTTATTGAAAATAATCCTATAATAATCAGGCAAGGGCACATATCAACAGAAACGATAAAGTCTTTGACCCAAACTGAGAGGTAAAATGAAAACTCTACTGTTCGGAGGACTTACCCCCATTCATGATAAACTTCTCAAAGCAGCAGTAGAAAATTTAGGCTATAAAGCCGAAATTCTCCCACAACCTGATATGGAATCCCTAAAAACAGGAAGAGAATTTTGCAATAAAGGAATGTGCAACCCAGCCTACTTCACAATTGGAAACCTATTAAAATTTATTAGAAAAAAAAGTTATGAAACAGATATTAGTAGAGAATACCTATTTGTCACTATAGGTGCATGTGGACCTTGTAGATTCGGAATGTATGAAACAGAATATCGTAATGCACTAAAAGAATCGGGATTTAGCAATCTTGAAATAACCCTACTTAATCAAACAAAATTTTCATCGGAAGGAACGATAAAACTAACCAAACAATTCATCTATAACCTAATGAAAGCAGTTATGGTTTCAGATATTTTAAGAGAGCTTTCATACAAGATACGACCTTATGAAACCAAGTACGGTCAGACAGACGAAATCATAAAAAAGTGCGTCAATTTATCCTATAAAACCCTAAAAAAAAGTACAAAAATCAAAGATATATATCCAATGCTAAAACAGGTAAAAAAACTATTAAAAAAAATTGAAGTTGATTATTCCCGAGCAAAACCTCTCATAAACGTTATAGGCGAATTCTGGGTGCAAACAACTGAAGGTGACGGAAACTACAACATTCACAGATGGCTTGAGAAGGAAGGAGCTGAAGTTAAAATCGAGCCGATATCAGGGTGGATAGAATACCAACTATTTAGCGAAATAGAAAAAACAAAGCTTGAAATAAAAATTAAAGGAAAAAATCTCAAAAGGTACAAAAAACTTTTTCTCCTAAAAGGACTTCTTGACTTTTACAGATGCCTTTATGAAAGCTTTAGAAGAATATTTGCCGATAAACTCGAAAGTTTACCTTCCCAAGAACTCCTATGGAATCTCGCAAAACCATACTATGATCCGTTTGTAACAGGAGGAGAAGGACACCTTGAAATAGCCAAACATCTCTATAACATAAAATTCAAAAAAGCACACATGACACTTTCACTAAAACCCTTTGGCTGCATGCCTTCGACTCAAAGTGACGGAATTCAAACAAAAGTTATATCCGACTATCCCGAAACCGTATTTGTATCCGTAGAAACATCCGGAGATAGTGAAGTAAATGTTAAAAGCAGAATACAGATGAAACTTTACGAAGCAAAAAAGATTGCAAAGGAAGAATATATGCAAGCTTTAGAGTATATGCATCTGACAAAAGAAAAAATAGAATTTGCAGTAAAAGCGGAAAAGAAACTCAAAAACCCTTTCATCCCACTATCAAAAAATTTCACATTAACAGCAGCAAATTTTGCAGAAAAACATAAAAAAACAATCAGGAGTCTCTATGGACGCTCTCTATATAGAAAAAATAGCGCAAGAACTTAATAAAGAATTTTTCAAGAAAAAAATAATCGGTTATTCACAAAAAGAAAATAGATTCACTATAAATGCAGAAGGGAAACTCCTCCATTTTATATTATCAAATCCAAACGGCATCCTAATAGAAAAAGGGGAAATCGAAGACAAAAGTTTTCTTAAAAAATTCAGAAATAGCTACATAAAATCCATATATACATTTAATAAAGACAGGCTTCTTGTCTTCCGCATTGTAAAAGTAACCATCTCCGGCAGGACTGAAATGTTTGAATTAGTTATTGAACTAACAGGAAAGACAGGAAACGTATTCTTAATAGATAAAAACAAAAGTATCCTTTATGTCATGAAAAATATAGAAACATCCGTAAGAAACACTAAAGTCGGAGAAAAATATGAACCGCCGCCTCATGATAAAAAAGAAATTGATGAAATTCAATTTGGAAAAATTACAGAGGAAGGAGTTAAAAAAAACCTTTACAAATATGTAATTGGAATATCTCCCCTAAATTGCAAAGAAATCGCTTATTACATGAAAAAAGGATTATCACTACACGAAGCCTATCAAAAATTCATGAAACTACATAATAACTCAAAAGAAGCAATTATATTTTTTGATGAAAGAAACAGACCTAAATTCTTAACAACCTTTAAGTATGAGACACTAAATAACTTAAAACACGAAACCTTTAATGAAAAAAACCCTTTTTTAACTGCCTGGAACATTTATACAAAAGAAAAATATTTCAACAAAAAACTTTCGGAAATAAAATCCGTTATAGAAAAACAACTAAAAAGAAAACTTCAGATTATCGAAGAAAAACTCGCTAAAATAGAGGAACCGGAAATACTTCACAGAAAAGCCGAAAAATTTAAAAAAACAGGGGAAATTTTAAAATACTATCTCCACACAATAAAGCCGGGAGATAAAAAAATTTTTGTAAGAGACTATGAAACAGATACCGTCATAGAAATAGATATTGATCCATCTAAAACTCCGAAAGAAAATCTTGAACTTCTGTTTAAAAAAGCAAGGAAACTTCTCTCCAGAGCTAATTTTACAGTAAAAGAGAAAAAAACACTGCAAAACCGGAAATACTTTTTTGAAGAGGTAAAAAGAAAAATAGAAAATAGTGAAAATATTGAGGAACTAAAAACCCTAAAAGAAGAACTTTTTACAGAAAATAGAAAACGAAAAAAATCAAGAAATAAAGCTTTACCAATAATACATACCCTTCCTTCCGGAAAAAAAATTATTATAGGAAGAAACAGCAAAGAAAATGAACTTATATCTTTAAAACTTTCCAATCCATGGGAATTATGGTTCCACGCAAAAAACATACCAGGCTCTCATATTATTCTGAAACTTGAAAAAAATGAAATTCCATCTGAAGAAGATATTGAACTGGCAGCTTCTGCAGCAGCTTTTTACAGTAAAGGAAAAAATTCAGGAAAAATCGAAATTGACTTTACCAAAGTAAAATTTCTCACAAAACCACCCAAAACTCCAACCGGTTTTATAGCATACAAAAATGAAAAAACTTTAGTAGTTAGCTCCGAAATTTTCGAAAACTTTTTCAAGAAGAAATAACCT
>JALSLT010000106.1 GCA_026988135.1 Desulfurobacterium sp. | reverse complement strand
ATTGTGAATATTGATTTTCCTTCATTTATAAGTTCTTTTATATATTGTTTTAGCTGGTGAGGAGTCATTTTCGTTGTATCTATTACTTTATTAGCTTTTTTTTCTACCGGTTTCAGGTATTCTATTTCCTTTTCTATCAGTTGGGATAAGCTTTTATTTTTCTCAAATTTCTGTAATGGATGTGGTCTTCTTGTTTCGCTGAATCTCTTTATTAAAGTATTCTCATCTGCTTTTAAAAACCATATTTCAACATTACTTTTTTTTAGGTTACTTAGAATACCTTTTATAGCATCTCTGAATTTTGGATTTCTTATATCGAAAACGAGGGCTGCTTTTTGAATATCAGGATTTTCTTTTATAAGATGAAAAAGGTTAGGAATGAGATCCTGAGGAATATTATCTATACAATAAAATTCAAGATCTTCAAGATATTTTATCGCTGTGGATTTTCCACCTCCGGAAAGTCCTGTTAGTATAACTATCTTTTTTTCAGTATCCATCATTTCACCTTCTTTATTATTACCCTATTTCCATAGAATTCGGGAATTGCAAGTTTTCCTTCATTATATCCGATATCTGCAGGACTTATTAAGGCATTGATTAACACTTTTATCTTACCGTTTTTATCAACCTTATATATTTTTCCGTTTTTAAAGTCTGATACCAGGAGATTCCCTTTATCAGTTTCAATAATTCCATCAAGATTACCGTTGATATGAGCTATTTTTTCTATTTTATTTTTGTTTACATAGAAAATATTGCCTGAATTCCATGAAACGCATATAAGTTTTTCTTTTCTGAATATAAGTCCGTTAGGTCCGTTCAATTCGTAAGATTTAATGAATATTTTGGGGATAAATGTATCGATTGGTATATTGTAAATAGTATTTTTTTGAGTATCAGAAACGTAAATTATATTTTTATGAATAACTATATCGTTTAAAAATTTAGCTCCTTTGATTTCGATAATTTTCTCGATTTTACCGTTGTTTATATTTATAACTTTTATTTCGTTAATGTCTGTTACAAATAGCTTATTACCTTTAAATGCAATTCCTTTAGGAGCATTAAGTCCCTTTATTAGAATTTTTTCAAACTTTCCGCTACCGTTAAAAACGGCTATAAATCCGTCCTTATCTTTTTTATTGGGTGGAAGATTTCCTATATTCGAAACGTAGATTTTTCCTTTGTAGAATTGGGCACTTTCGGGAGTTTTAAGTTGTGCTTTTGCCTGTGAAAATATAGCTAATATAGTTATGAAAAATACTGTTATTTTTGTCATTCTATTTTATCCCCAATGAAGTTTTTCTCTAAGTGTTTGATAATAAGATTTTTCAGGGTCTCTTAAAATTAAAAGATCATAAGGAGATTTTGCTATATCAAGTCTGTCTCCTTTCCTTAATTCTATACCTTCCTGGCCGTCAAATATTACCATAACCGTTTCGCTTAAAGTTTTGAGTTGGGCCGATAAAACAATATTTCCATCTATTACAAGGGGGCGCATTGTTAATGTGTGAGGACATATCGGAGTAATAAGCATAGCGCTTAATGTAGGAAGTATTATTGGTCCTCCTGCTGAAAGAGAATAGGCCGTTGAGCCGGTGGGAGTGGCAACTATTAGTCCGTCTCCTCTGAATACACTTACGAATTTTCCGTTTGCTTTCAGTTCTACCTCAATTATTCTTGCCAAAGTGTCTCTTTTAATTACGACTTCATTTACACATCTATATATTGTTATGTGTCCGTTTTTTCTTGTCAGTTTAACTCTAATAACAGGTCTGTTTTCAATAATGAAATTTCCTTTAAGGAGTTTTGTTATGCTTTCTTCTATCTCTTCCATGGAGAATTCTGTTAGAAATCCTAAAGTTCCAAAGTTAACTCCCATAAGAGGTACTGGCTTTTTATCTATAAGTCTGGCAACGTTTAAAAACGTTCCGTCTCCTCCCAGTACTATCATAACTTCAACTTTATCGGGGAGACATATTCTATCTATAACCTTTACTTTTTCTCTTATTTTTTCAGGAAGGAGATTTGTTGTTTCTTCGTCTGTCCATACATTTACTTCTTTTTGTAAAAGCATGGAAACAACTTTTACAACTCCTTTGGAGGCATCATCTTTTGTCGGGTTAACTATAACACCTATATTTTTATATTTATCCTGCTTTTTTTCTGTAGTCATCGCCTTCCATCCTAAATATTTTGCACATTTCATAAATTCTTGATTCTGTTCTTTCGTCGAATCTTGATGAAAAGCCGTTTTCAAGCGGAGAGTTAAACTGAAGGTTTGTGGTTATTACTGTAGGTAGATTTCGAGTATATCTGTAGTTTACGATTGTTGTAAGTATATCTTTTGCCCAATCCGTGGTTCTTTCTGCACCTACATCGTCAAGAATAAGTAACGGGACATCCATAACTTCATGTATTAGAGATTGTGACGATTCTTTAGTGTCAAATGTAGTTTTTATATCTATTAAAAGATTACGAAAATCAACAAATTTACCTTTTAATCCTTTATATAAAATAGTATTTATAAGGAGTGCTGAAACAAGATGGGTTTTCCCTATTCCGGGATCTCCAAAGAGGACTATACCTTTATCGACAAAGGGATATAGCTTAAAAAAATCTTTGCAAATTTTTAAAGCTTTCAGTTGTGAAATAGTTTCAGGTTTGAAATTTGAAAATTTGCACTTCCTGTATCTTCTGGGAATTCCAGAATTCTTGAAAAACTCTTTTTTTAGGGTTTCGAATTGACATTTACATCTTACCGCGCTTTTTCCGTTTTCTCCGTTTTTTATAATCCATCCTGTTCCCGAACACTGTTTACAGGTCATTTTCTCTCCAAGTTTTAATGGTTCAACTTATAAACTAATTTAGTTTATGGAAAAGTTCAACTTTTTTAAAGAAGATAGATAGGTTCAACATTTATTTTATATCTGATTCCTTTAAAAAGTTGTGGCATTGTTTTTTTTAAAATAGCTCCACCATTTATCAAATTTTCCTCTGAAGATGCTCTTAAAAAAGATGTGAATCGATATCTCCCGGAAATTTTAGGTATGGGAGCTGGTGTTAATGGCGGGACGTTAAAAAAGTCCTCCAATTTCTCCTTTAATTTATTGAAACGTCTTTCTACTAATTTAAATTTGGAACTTTCCTCCAATTGAAATTCCAAAAGGACAGGGAATGAAAACGGAGGATAATTGAAAATTTTTCGGGCTTCCATTTCCTCTTTATAAAACTGTTCGAACCGGTATTCCGTGGCGTATTTTACCGCCGGTGTTTCCGGATCAAAAGCCTGAACTATTGCTGCACCCGGTTTAAATCTTCCTGCTCTTCCTGTAGTGTGGACTATTGTTTGAAAAATTCTTTCGGATGAGCGAAAGTCAGGTAGTAGGTAGCCTACGTCTGCAAGTAAAACAGATACAAGTGTAAGTTTTGGAAAATTATGTCCTTTACTTGCTATCTGAGTACCTATTATTATATTGTGTTTTCCTTCTATTATTTCTGATATCAGTTTTGCTCCTTTAAGGGGATCTCTTACATTATCTTGATCGAGTCTTATAATATTTCCTTCGGGAAAGAGAATTCTTGCTTCTTCCTCTACTCTTTCCGTTCCATATCCTTTAAACTCAAGTTTTGTTCCGCATTCCGGACATCTATATACAGGATTGTATTTTTTACCACAGATATGGCATATAAGTTTCCGTTGGGTTTTGTGATATACAAGTGGAACTGCACAATCTTTACATTCGGCTATAAAGCCGCATTCCGGACAGAATCCAGAGGAGAAGAATCCTCTCCTATTTATAAAAAGGAGAACCTGTTCTTTTTTCTTTATAGTATTCTCTATTGCCGTGATAAGAGGTTGGGAAAATATACCGACTTTTTTATCTTCCGATAAATTTAAAACTTTTATGTATGGAAGAGGAATTTCAGAAATTCTTTTTGTTAGCTTTAAAAAGTCGTATTCTCCTGTTGTTCCTTTATAGTAACTTTCGACCGATGGGGTTGCAGATACAAGAATCACGGGGCTATTCTCGATTTTACCCCTTTTAACGGCCATATCTCTTGCATGATATAGAGGTTTTTGCTGTTCTTTATATGAAGAATCCTGCTCTTCATCCACTACTATCAATCCCAGGTTTTGAATAGGTAACATAGTGGCCATTCTCGTTCCCATAAAGATACGGGCTTTTCCTTTTATCGCTTTTAACCACTGAGATGTAAGCTCTTTTTTTGTTAATTTGCTGTGAAATACAACTATATCACTTCCAAAATAATTTTCTACTCTGGCTCTAAGTTCGGGAGTTAAAAGTAATTCGGGCACTAATATCAAAACGTTTTTTCCCCGTTTTATAATTTCTTTTGCGGCGTTGAGATATACCTCCATCTTTCCGGAACCAGTAATTCCGTAAAGAAGAAATGTTTTATTTTTTCCGTTGATTATATTATTAAGTGCTGTTTTCTGGTCTTTTGTTAAAATTATCCGTTTTTTATCTTTTAGTTCTTGTTCTTTGACTTTAACAAGGTGCTCTCGTTCAATAACTTCTATTATTCCTTTTTCCGTTAATCTTTTTATCGTTTGTAGAGATACTCCCAAATTTTTTATTTGGTCAATAGAAAGTTCTCTGTGAACTTTAAGTTCTCTAAGAACTATTTTTTCTTTTTCCCCTTTCACCGTTTTTTCCGTTATAAGTTTTGCAAATTTTTTAGATGGAAGCGCAGGAATAGTTATAGTTTCTTCTTTTCCTATAATTCCCTTTTTTATTAAATTTTTAACTGCTGAATAAACCGAATTGCCTTTTATTTGCCTGTTTAAAGTAACAAGTTTGACTTTTCCTTTTTTTCTTTTTAGAAAGTCAATAATCTCTCGTTCGATTTTTCCTTTTATATCGTTTTCCTTTAAGAGGTATATATAACTTGATTCGTCAATGATAAAGCCTGAGGGTAAGAAGAAAAATAGAGTTTCTCCGATAGTGGTACAGTATCTTTCGGCTATTTCGCGGGCAAGGAGAATGGTATTTTTCGTAAATAAAGGGAATTGGTCGGGAATATCAAAAATCTCTTTTATTCGATTTTCGGGTATGCTGGTTTTATTTTTTATATCGGTAATTATGCCGGTTTTCAGGAAATCATTTCTACCAAAAGGTACTATTACTCTTTTCCCAACTTCCGGTTCCGAGGAAATATACTTTGGTAGCTTATATATGAATGTCTTATCAACCGGAATATTTAAAGCTACCTCTAAAAACAATTACTTTTCTCCCTTTTTTTCTTCCTGTAATTTTTTCCTTTCTTTTACTCCTCTGATTGTTGTACCGACGGCCATGAGAATCAGAAGAAATGATGCAAATAAAACGATTGAAATTACAAGCCATTTAAATATTAACGGAACCATTTTTTTCTCCTGCTTGTTTTAGTGTTATAATCCTTCCCTATGAAACTAATATTACCATCTCCGGCTAAGATAAATTTATCCCTTTGGGTAAACGGGAAAAGAGAGGACGGTTATCATAGTATTTTAACCGTTTTTCATACTATAAACTTGTTTGATTATATATCAATTCAACGTTCCGGTCATCTTGAATTGAACGTTGCCGGTTCCGATCTTGTTCCTGCAGGTGGAACCAATCTTGTTATAAAAGCTTGTAATATTTTTTATAAGTACACGGGAATTAAACCTAAAGTTAGTATTACTCTTGATAAAAATATTCCTGTTGGTGCCGGATTAGGCGGCGGAAGTTCTAATGCAGCTGTGGTTTTAAAAGGTCTTAATCAACTTTTTGAATTTCCTGCTACTGATGATCAACTTCTTGATATGGCCGCTGAAATAGGTTCGGATGTTGCTTTTTTTGTGAAAGGTGGTCTTGCTATAGGGTGTGATAGGGGAGAGAAGTTAACTTTTTATGGAAGTCAGAATTTTAAAATATTGTTAGTTTACCCTCAAATTTTTTGTTCCACTGCGGAGGTTTACGGAAAACTTCCTGCTATGGAACGAGATATGGGAATAGAAGATGTCGAGAGGTTGATTCTTATTCCGTTGATGAAAGGTGATTACGATACTCTTGAAAAAAATATGTGGAACGATCTTGAGTCTTCCGAAGCCGAATGTGTCAAAAAAGTTATGGAAGTGAAAAAAATTATGGAAGATGTTGTAAATTCGAAAGTTATAATGAGTGGAAGTGGTTCCAGTTTATTTATGATAATTGATAAAAAAGAAAAAATAGATATTTCCCCCTTGCAAAGGAAAGGCTGGTGGGTTAAATTTTGTTCTGCAATTTAGTTGGGGCGTAGCCAAGTGGTAAGGCAGCGGACTTTGGATCCGCCATTCGCAGGTTCGAACCCTGCCGCCCCAGCCATTTTTTTAGTGGTGGGAGTAGCTCAGTAGGTGGAGCGCCGGGTTGTGGCCTCGGC
>JALSLT010000105.1 GCA_026988135.1 Desulfurobacterium sp. | reverse complement strand
ATGCAAGTATAGTTTCACCTATTACAACTCTTTTAGCAGTTGATTCTAATGTAAAAGAAACTCTAGAAAATTTGGGAATAAAGGATCCTGAGACTTTTAATTATGTTGAGGAGTGGGGAAATATAACTGATTCAGCAAAAGCTTTAATTGCAGGGACAATTGGAGCTATTAATATTGTGGGTAAATCGATTGAAGATGAGAAAATAGAAGCGATTGCAGAGTTAACAAATAATCTTTCGGAAAATCTTATTAAAGCTGCTAATGTGACAAATTCTACTAATGAAATAGTTGACTCTGTGGTTGATGCTATTCAAAATGTAAAATTAGTTGCAAATGAAACGTTAATTGCAAATGAAACTATAATTTTAAGCAATATACAAGATTTAACTACGGCTGCCATAAATTCCGGTTCTATTGGAGATTTAGCAGAAGCAGTTAATGATACTGTTTCTTTTTTGTATGACTATTTTAATGAAACTGTTAATGAAACTTTGGAAATTGTTAATGGAACTTTCGATTCCCTTAACGGAACTGTTAACGGAACTTTAGATTCTCTTAATGGAACTTTGTCCGGTGGAGTATATCCAGCTCCTTAATTTTTTTTAAGCTTTGGAATAGTTTTGCCCCCCCTTGAGGGGGCTTTTAAATTTTGGTTTTGTATATTTGGAGATTACTAATGATATCTATCCGTTCAAAGCTTAAATTAGCAGGAATACTAATACTTTTTTAGTCATTTTTTCTTTTTTTCATTTTGCAAGAAAAAAAGTGGAAAATAAAAATTTGACGACAAGAGAGGTTTTTAAGAACCAAAATTCTGGAATGATTTATTCGGTATTATTGCCAGAGTTTTCTGTTTTTATAAATTTTGTTAGAAAGAAGACTACCTTGCAAGGAATAAAGTTCCTGGAACAACAAGAGATGCTATATCTTCTTCTAATAGAACATACAGTTATTTTAAGGGAAATTCCAAAGAGGCTTTGTTAAGAAAAGGATTAATTGTTTTTTACAAGCCCTATGGGTCAATGTGTAATGGGAAAGTAAGTATGAGTGCTTCTAAAATGATTGTTAATACAGATTTAAAAAAGGTAGTTGTGATTAAATTTAAAGTGAGAAAAAATGGAAAATTGATTATGGGGGTAGCAAATAGAAAAAATATAGATTTCGAAAAAATATGTTCTTTCATAGAGAAAGAAATTCTCCTTTTTAATGCCGGATATTCTAACTAACTTTTTATTTATAAAGTTGTCTATTTCCTTAGTGCATCTTTGTGATTTTTAAAAACCGGATTTCCGGATTATATTTAATAATGCGGATTAAGTTAACTATTATGAAGGGGAAAACTATGGTGCGTTATCCGGCGGTGGCGGGTCAGTTTTATCCTGCGTTACCGGAAGATTTAAAACTTATGTTTGACTCTATGTGTGAACCTGCCCCAAAGGTAAAAGCGAGGGCTATTATTGTCCCTCATGCTGGATATATCTACTCGGGGAGGGTTGCGGGCGCTACATACAGCAGAGTTGAAATACCTGGTACCAATGTTATCCTCGGGCCAAATCACACAGGTCTTGGAAAGAAGGTTTCTGTTTTTTCTGAGGGAGTCTGGGTCACACCTTTTGGAGAAGTGGCTATAAACTCTGAAGTTGCGTCTAGTCTCTCATCCTATTCTCCTTACGAGCCGGATGTAAATGCTCATATATATGAGCACTCTCTTGAGGTGCAAGTGCCGTTTCTTCAATACTGCTCAGGTTTTAGAGATTCTCTGTCAATAGTTCCTGTTGTTTTTAGTTTTTTAGACTATAATATTTGTGAGCAGGCGGGGAAAGTGCTTGCAGAAGTTATTGATGGTGAGGATAGTCTTATTATAATAAGTACAGATTTTTCCCACTATGTTTCTGCTGACAAGGCAAAAGAGCTTGATTCTTTTGCGATTGATGCGATTTTAAATCTTGATCCTTGTGAGCTTTATACTCGTGTTGTAACTTATGATATTTCAATGTGTGGGGTTGTTCCTGCAATAGTTGGTATTGTAGCTGCAAAATTTTTAGGTGCTGAGAACGCAGAGCTTGTAATGTATAGAACCTCCGGAGATATAACAAATGATTATTCAGAGGTTGTCACTTATGCAGGTATAGTCATATATTGATAAAGTAATGAAAGTTGATGGAATATAAATTTTTGGAGAGTGAGATGGATTATCAGAAAGTGAGTGAAACTTTGAAAGCTCTTTCTCATCCGACTAGGCTTCAGATAGTGGAATATCTTTCAGAGGGTAAAAAGTGTGTTAAGGAAATCTGGGAGGAGCTTCGTATTCCCCAGCCGACAGCTTCTCAACATATAAACGTGCTTAAAAATGCGGGTGTGATATGTTATAAAAAAGAGGGTGTTAGGACTTGTTACAGGATAAAAGATGAAAGAGTTATTAGAATCCTTAAGATATTAAAAGAGGAGGAGAGAAAAAATGGCTAGAGAGATTCAGTCTGTAGAGGAATTTGAAAGGGAAGTTTTGTCTTCAGATGTGCCGGTTCTTGTTGATTTTTGGGCACCATGGTGTGGGCCGTGTAGAATGCTTGCACCAACAATAGAGGAGCTTTCCGAGCAGTATGATGGAAAGGCAAAGGTGTTTAAGGTTAATACTGACGATCTTCCTATGCTTGCTATGCAATATGAGATTAGAGGGATTCCAACTGTTATGCTTTTTGTGAACGGTGAGCCTGTTGATGTTAAAGTTGGACTTCAGCCAAAAGCCGTTTTTGAGCAGACTATAGAAAGGTATTTGGGAGAGTAATGGATGTTTGATAGAGTATGGGATGTAATTGTTGTAGGAGCAGGGCCCGGTGGCCTTGCTTCTGCAATTTATACAGGTAGAAGTAATCTTTCCACTCTTGTTGTTGATGCGATGTTTCCCGGTGGGCAACTTCTTATAACTGAAATGATAGAGAACTATCCCGGTTTTCCGGAGCCTATGGCGGGGTTTGAGCTTTCCGATAAAATGAAAAAGCAAGCGGAAAAATTCGGAGCGGTTATTGAGACAGGTCATTCGGTTTCCTCGGTTTCCGTGGATGGGGATATATTTCTTGTTGGGATGGAATCCGGTGGAAACGTTAAGTCAAAGACGGTTATATGGGCCGCAGGTTCTACACCTAAAAAGCTTGGAGTTCCGGGAGAGGCGGAATTTCTCGGAAGGGGTGTTTCCTACTGTGCTGTCTGCGACGGAGCTCTCTTTAAAGATAGAGATGTTGCTGTAATAGGCGGTGGGGATTCTGCACTTGAAGAGGCTCTCTTCCTTACGAAATTTGCAAAAAAAGTTTATCTTATTCATCGTAGAGATAAATTTAGAGCCGTTCCGATTCTTCAGGATAGGGTTAGAGATAATAAAAAGATAGAAGCCGTTATGAATAAGGCGGTTGATTCTGTTAGTGGAGAGCAGTTTGTTGAGGAGCTTACCCTTAAGGATACGGAAACGGCAGATTTAGGCGATTTGAAAGTTGACGGAATATTTATTTTTATAGGGCATGAGCCTAATGCGGCTCCTATAGTGCATCTTGCGGAAGTTGATGATAGAGGGTATGTTGTTACAGATGATGAGATGAAAACTGCTACTCCGGGTCTTTTTGCAGTCGGAGATGTTAGGAAAAAGCCTTTAAAGCAGGTTGTTACTGCGGCTGCCGATGGAGCTGTAGCTGCAATGTCAGCGTCAAAATATTTAGAGGAGAAGGAATGAGAAAAAGATTGCTTTTGCTCGCTATGGTATTGGCGGTTGCTGTTTTAGGTTGTGGAAAAAAATCGGAGGAAACTTCGGAAGTTTCCAAGAAGGAAGTAAAAACAGAGCAATCATTGGGGAAGAACAAATCCGAGTGTTCTCCTGGATATAATTTTTCCCTTACTACTACCGGTGGTAAAAAAGTCTCTCTATCGGATTTAAAAGGTAAGGTGGTTGTTTTGCAATTTTTTGGTGAATATTGCCCTACTTGTTTAAAAGAAATACCGTATCTTAACAGACTTTATGAAAAATATAAGGGAAAAATGGTTGTTTTAGGGATGAATACGGATTATGAAGGTGCCCCTCCGCCGAGACTGAAAAGATTTGTTAAAGAGAAAGGAATAAAGTATCCTGTTGTCGTTGTTGATGGAAAAACTTGGATGAACTATCCCGGGTTTTTTACAGGAAGCGATATAATCCCTCAAACATTTTTTCTTGACAAGGAAGGTAACGTTTGTTACTACGGTGTGGGTTTTGCTCCAGGTGATGAGATGAAATATAAAACGGCTATAGAGCGGTTACTTCAGGGATGATATCAGTAAAAAAGGCGGAACTTTATAAGACAATTTTTAAGCCGGAAGAACTTCCCGATACTCCTTACAATGAAGTTGCTTTTGTGGGTCGTTCGAATGTTGGCAAGTCTTCTCTTCTAAACTCTATTGTTAAAAACTATAAGCTTGCGAAGGTTAGTTCGTCACCTGGGAAAACTCGCTCCGTGAATTTCTATTTTGTTAACGAGAAATTTTTTATAGTTGACCTTCCCGGTTATGGTTTTGCGAAGACTTCAAAGTCAGAGCAGGGAAGGTGGAGGTCTCTTATAGAAAGTTATCTAAAAGATAGAGACAAGCTTAAAGGTATATTCCTTCTTGTTGATTCGAAAGTTGGTCCTACCGAGAAAGATAAAATGATGCGGGACTGGCTTGTCTTTTATAGTATCCCTTTTGCGGTTGTGGCTACTAAGTTTGATAAATTGAAAAAGCAGTCTGAAAGAGCAACTGTTGAGAAGAGGATAAAAAAAGGACTTGAGCTACCCGGAATTTTTCCGATTATAAGATTTTCCGCAAAGACAAAAGAGGGAAGGCCGGATGTTTTGAAGCAGATTGAGAGGTTTCTGGACTGATGCTTTCAGAGCTCTCTATTACCAGCTTTTCTGCAATAGAAACTACAGAGCTTCTGTTTGATGATGGACTTAATGTAGTTGTCGGTGAAACGGGAGCGGGGAAGTCTATTCTTCTTGGGACGATAAGTTTTCTTAAGGGAGATAGAGGAAAAGGCGTAAAAGAGGATGGTACGGCTGTTGAGGCTGTATTTTCGGACAAGGAAGAGGAACTTATTGTTAGAAGAGAGATAAAAAAGGGGCGTTCCCGATTTTTTCTTAACGGAAAGAGAGTCCCTCAAGATTTCATCAAAAATAAAGTTTCTCCTCTTATAACATTTCAATCCCAGCATGAAACGATTTTGCTTCTCAAACCCGTTGTTCAGCTTAAAATTGTTGATACGTTTGCGGAAAATGAAAAGTTGCTTTCAGAGTATAAAAAGATTTACGGAGAGTTTAGACAATCCGTTTCAAGATTTGAAGAGCTAAAACGGCAAATTTCGGATAGAGAAAGGAAAATGGATATCTTAAGTTTCCAGTTAAATGAACTTGAGAGTGTGGAGTGGGGAAAAGAGATAGAGGATGAGCTATTGAATCTTTCAAAAATTCTTTCTCAGGCTGAAAGGATAAAGCAGGTACAGAGTGTAGTGAAACTTGAGCTTTATGAAAGTGAAGAAGCTGCTTCCAATAAAATAGGAAGAGTACTAAAGGAAATAGAATCTTTAGAAATTGAGGAGCTTTCAAATAGACTTTCCGAAATTTACTATCAGCTTGAAGATTTTGTTTTTGAGGTTGAGAAAATACTTCGGATACCTGAAGTTGAGGAATCGATTGATGATATAGAGGAGCAGTTATATCAATTAAAAAAGTTGAAAGAGAAATATGGTCCAACCTGGGATGATGTTAAAGAATTTTATGAAAAGATAAGGAAAGAATTTGAAGGGCTTGAAAATATAGAGTTTGAAATTGAAACGGCAGAGAAAGAAGTTGAAAATTTTAGAAGAGAGCTTGAAAAAGTTGCGGAAAGACTTTCTTTATCAAGAAGAGAAGGAGCAAAGCAGCTTGAAAAAAGAATAGAAAAGCATCTTGAAGAGCTTGAGCTCAAACATGCAAAGTTTAAAATTTCTGTTGAGAAAGGAGATTTTTCATCAACGGGAAAGGATAAAATTGCTTTTCTTTTTTCGGGTAATCCTAAACTTCCCCTACAACCTATTGGAGAAGCTATATCAGGAGGGGAGCTTTCAAGGTTACTGCTTTCAATTTTATCTGAAAGCAGTAAAGAAACGGGAGTGCTTGTTTTTGATGAAATAGATGCAGGTATGTCGGGAAAAGTGCTTTCAAAGGTAGCTGAAAAACTTTTAAAAATTTCGCGGAATAGTCAGGTGATAGCCGTTACTCATTCTCCCGTAGTTGTTGCCCTTGCGGATGTCGTGTTTAAAGTTGAAAAACAGATAGACGGAAAAATTGTGGTAAGAACACTTGAGAAAGCCGAAATAGAGGAAGAAATAGCTGTTATGATTTCAGGAGAAATTTCAGAAGGCTCTTTGAAAACCGCAAGGGAGCTTATGGATAGGAGAAATAAAATTGAAGTGTAAAAACTACGTGATATCCCTGTTCTTTTTCTCCATTGTTCTTATATATCTTTTATCCATTGCTCCGGCACAGACTATGCCCGAAACTAATGATAAGTTTAACCATATTGTAGGATTTTTATATCTTTCGGTTCTCGGTAGGTTTGTTTATAAAACCTCTTATATTGTTTTAGGATTACTGCTCTACGGAATTTTTATAGAGATTTCGCAACTTTTTGTTCCAGGGCGTTCATGTGAGTTTTTAGATGTTGTTGCCGATGGAATCGGGATATCTTTTGGGGTTTTAGTTTCCAACCTTTTTAAAAAGAGAAAATGAGATTTCTTTTTAGTTTCTTATTTTCTTTTATTCTTCCTTTAACCGCTTTTGCCGGTACCGGTGTTCTTGTAAAAGCTTTTAATAAAAAAATTTATCAAAAGCCTGAATGGAAGGCTCTTTTACACTATAACGGGGAAGATTCGTATATAAAAGATAAAAGTTTTATCCTTTCTTCAGGGAATTTTTCACTTCAAAATGAACTAAAAAAAACGATAACTCTTATACTTGCGTCGGCGAATTCAGCTTCTCCTGCTGTTTGTAGATTTCCTGGGAGATGGTTGTTTATATCCAAAGAGACAGGGGTTGATGTTGATGTGGGTTTGGAGAAATGTTCCGGATTCACCAATTATCTTTTTCTTTTTCAAGGGGATACCGTTTATCTTGGTTATGTTTCAAAAGATGTTACAAAACCTACATCTATGATGGGTCATCTTTTTATCGAAGCAAAGGGAAAAGGAGATTATGCAATTTCTTTTCTTGCCCTTGTAGATTCTTCAAATCCTTTAAGGCTTGGTTGGGAAAGTTTAGTTGCAGGAATAGATGCGGGATTTTTTCTTGAATCTTTTAATTCTCAGCTTGAAAGTTATCTCTGGTATAAAGGAAGAAGTGTCTGGAGATACAGGTTGAACTTGTCCGAATATCAAAAAAACCTGTTGCTTTATCATGTTTATGAGTTAAAAAATGCGAAATTAACTTATAATTACATTTCTTACAACTGTGCGACAGTTGTTTATTATATTCTTTCCCTTGTTTCTCCTTCTCTTTTAGACGAAAAACCGCTTATTGTTACACCCCTGAAAGTTGTTAAGTCAATTGCGGATAAAGGTGTTTTATCTGATGAAGAGTTTTTTCAGGATGCGGAAAGTGTAATGGAGAGTTTACGGCAAAAAGATAGGAGTAGAGTTTTATCGGAGCTTTATTATTGTTATGACTTAAGACAAAAAAATGTGAAAGATGACGATTGTAGCATGAAACTTAAAGAGTTTTCTCCAAAACGTTCTCTGATATATGCTCCTTTCGAGAATCATTTTTCAATGGGCTTAGTTAGAGATTTTGATAATAAAAACTTTTTGTACTTGCGTTTCTTTCCGGTGTCCAATGAAATTTTTGATGATAATAGGTATAGTCCGGGGGAGGAAAGTGTAAAGTTCGGAGAGATTGAGATTGGTCTTTCTCCTTGGAATCTAAGAGTTTATAAGTTCGGGTTGTATGAGATGAGCTCTTTAAAAGAATTTTCTGTTTCAATTCCCAGGTTTTCCAAGACCGCTTTTATAGGCTTAAAGCGCTATTTTAATGATGATTTTTCAAGTTTTTTATCTTTTACTCTTGCCGGAGGTGCAGGTGTTTCTATTAAACCCTTTGACGGAGTTTTGGTCTATGTTTTAGTTAATCAGGAGATAGGTATAGGAGGAAAAGGATTTTCTCTTCTGTTTGGTCCTTCTTCGGGGGCCGTTTTTTATCCTTTTAAAAACGGCAAAATGGTATTTTTCTTGAAAAGAGATATTATTCTTTTAGGTTTAAATAATTCTCCTATGTGGAAGTTGTCTGTTAGCCAGAGTTTTTTTATTAACAAACATTTGAATATTGATTTTAAGTTTGAGCGTATTTTGGATGGGAGTTTTGGAGCTAATAGGTTTATAGCTGATTTTGTTTTTCTTTTTTAAATGTTAATACGACGGTTAACAGGAGAAATCCTACTACTCCAGCCATTATTATGGCTGCTTTTTCGTAAGTCAATCCAAGTTTAATTCTTGCGGTAATTATTCTGTAGGCGGTTTCGATATAAATGGCTACGCCTACCAAAAGGCCGATTCTTATGATAAATATTGATGCTGGGTGTCTTATAAAAAGAAATATAGGTAGGGATATAAACAGAAATGAAAGAGCCGGGATTCCGGCCCTTAAGAAGTGAGCTGATATAAGGATAAAACTTAGAAAGACAAAAATATATTTAACTGCTTTTAATATCATCTTAAAACCTCAAGAGGGTTTAGGGGGTAAGCTTTTCCGTTATGGATTCTGCTTATTTCAAAATATAAACCGCTTCTCCTCCAATCACCGGATGTACCGGATGTGCCGATAACTTCTCCTCTATGAACAGCTTGGCCAGGCTTTACTTTAATTTCGTCAAGAGATGCGTAAATGGTGGTATATCCTTGAGGATGTTGAAGTATGATGACATTGCCATACTTTTTAAGCATTCTCTCATCTTTTCCGGCAAATTTAACTATACCGACCTCCGATGCCCTTACTGTTTCGTCGGGAGGAGCCGTTATAAATATCCCCTTATATCCTTTTGTTCTTATTGTTGTGTCTATTTGGCCGTCAAGAGGCATTATGAACTCTATGGGTCTGTTTAAAGCAAGGCGGTCTTTATATCCGATAAGGATTTTCAATTTTTGACCGACATATATTCTATAAGGTTTTCTTAACCGATTAGTTCTGATAATAGATTTAGTAGAGACCCCGAATTTTTTAGCTATTTTCCCTATAGAATCACCGGCTCTTACTCGGTAATGTTTGTATATGGGCACTTTTCTAATCATTGAATATTTTGAGGTCTTTGTCCTTTCTTGATTTTCCTGAAGCTGAAGCTGTTTTTTTGTTTTTGAGGTGGTTTGTTTCACGGGGATTTTCAATTTTTGACCGACATATATTCTATAAGGTTTTCTTAACCGATTAGTTCTGATAATAGATTTAGTAGAGACCCCGAATTTTTTAGCTATTTTCTCAAGATTGTCTCCCCGTTTAACTCGATAAATTTTTCTGCTAATCGGGACAGTCAATTTTTGACCGACATATATTCTGTAGGGATGTTTAAGGTTATTGGTCAGGATAATATCCGCGGTTGTAGTGTTAAATTCTCTGGCTATTTTTCTTAGAGAGTCCCCTCTTCTAACTTTATAAGTTATGTTTGCAAAAGTAATTGTAGAGGATATTAAAAACAATATTATGTTAATAGTAAGATATTTTAAAATTTTCATAAATGCCTCTGTGGTTGGAATAGAAGTATTCTACATCTTTAACTTTTGATAGTGAAGACCCTTGTCTAAGATACGAAAGAAATTTTTTAAGTTCTTCCTCTTTTCCTTCTGCAACAACCCCAACTCTTCCGTCCGGTAAATTTCTGACAAATCCTTTCAAACCGAGTTTATGAACTTTGTTCCTTGCAAAAGCTCTAAAACCTACACTCTGAACTGTTCCGGAAACAAAAACTCGGACTGCTTTTAAAGCCACTTTTTAATCTCCTCGGCGGTTTTTAGCCCGTTTTTATATCCTGTTTCAAAAAAGTTTTCTACATTATTAAAGTTGAAAGCGGAACCGGGAAGATTATGGTTTATAACCATATCGCAAAAAGATGCTCTGTAAAGCTGGTTTTCAAGGGCCTGCGCCATGGCGCTTCTTAAAGCTACATCCGTTAAAGATTCCGGGTCATAGTCTTTATTTACAAAATGTACACTTGAGCCTATTACTATGTCGCAACCTATAATTTTTGGGAATTCAGCCGGCATTGCGTTTCTTATGCCACCGTCAATATAGTAGTTGCCGTCTATTTTCCACGGGGCAAAAAGTGGTGGGATAGAGCAGGAAGCTACAATCCAATTAGACGCCCTTCCCTCTGTTACGAATTTTGTTTTTAAGGTTTTTAGGTCAACTACCGTAAGAGCAAAAGGGATTTTGAGTTCTTTTAAGTCAACATCACCTATGAACTCTTCCAATTTTGTTTTTAATTTTGATAATTTAAAAAGACCTCCCTTAAAGGATGGGATTGCCAGTTTTCTCCAGTTTAGCTCTTTCCCAATTTCTGCAATTTTTTCAGGATTAAATCCGTAAGCGTATAAAGTACCTATTATGGCACCTGCACTTGCACCGGATATCGCTGCAGGGCATATCCCTTTTTGTTCAAGACCTTTGAGAAATCCTGCATGGGCGATACCCCTTAAAAATCCGCCTGAGAGGGCAATTCCTATTTTTTTCATTAAAAGGTAATCTCCTTACCGGGTTTTATAATTTGTACATCTATTCCTTTCCTTTCGGTAAGTTTTTTAAATTCCTCAGGTTCTTTGTCAATTATCGGCCATGTTTTATAGTGCATCGGGATTGCCAGTTTTGGATTTATCATGGATGCAGCTATAGCCGCATCTTGAGGGTCCATTGTGAAATTTCCGCCAATCGGTAGCAAAGCTATATCTATCTTTTCATATTTCCCTAAAAGTTCCATATCCGAAATAAGTCCCGTATCGCCGGCGTGATAGAGATTTTTTCCCTCATTTTCTATTATAATGCCGCACGGATTTCCTCCGTACAACAGCTCATTCCCTTCGACTATTGCACTTCCGTGAGCAGCAGGGGTTAGTTTTACTCTTCCGAACGGGAAGTCGAAAGTTCCGCCGATGTGCATAGGATGGATATTTGCTCCTTTTCTATTACAGTAGTTGGCAACTTCAAATATGGAAATAATAGTTGCACCGGTTCTTTTGGCTATTTCTACGGCATCCCCGAGGTGATCTCCGTGGCCGTGGGTTATGAAAATGTAATTAAGGTCAGTAAATTCTTCCGGTTGAGCTATGTTCCAAGGGTTTTGAGAAAGAAAAGGGTCTATAAGGGCTTTTAACCCTGCTCCTTCAACGTAAAAAGCCGCATGCCCGAGATATCTCAGCTTTGCCATTTCCCCCTCCTTAAATTTAAAGGGTTTCTTTGAGCGTTACAAGGTTTTTCTTTATTGTAAATCTTACTTTTCCATAAAGGGGTGTGTTCTTTAAAGCTGCTACGAGATATGTTCCATAAGCAAGTTTATAAAGTGCAACCACATTGTTCGTTAAAAATGTAATCATCTCTTCCAGCTGCTCTTCACGGTTGACATCGGAAAATGCTTCGGATAGTCTCATTGCTGGTGTGATAATAAGGCTTGCCATCTCTTCGATATCAAAGCTTATATTTGATTTTGCATGTTTAGAGATTATCAATCCCTCTTCGTCAACAATGGCAAGAGCCAGTATTTCCTCACTTTCCTCGGCTACTTTCCTAAGTATCTCTTCCATCTATTTTCCCTAAATAAGATTTTTTTCTATAAGAACTTCTGCTATTTGTACTGTGTTCAAGGCTGCTCCTTTTCTTAAATTGTCTCCTACAATCCAGAGGTTTAAGCCATTCTCTATTGTATCATCTTTCCGAATTCTTCCGACTAAAACATCGTCTTTTCCGGCTACATCTACAGGGGTCGGATAGATGCCATTTTTAAAGTCGTCTATTACAGTTACTCCAGGAGCGTTTTTGAGAGTGTTTATAGCTATAGTTACCGATACTGGCTTTTCAAACTCGAGATTTACACTTTCGGAATGACCTATAGATACCGGAACTCTTACACATGTGGCCGAAACTTTTATTTTGTCGTCATGCATAATTTTCTTTGTTTCGTTTACCATTTTATGTTCCTCTTTTGTGTAGCCGTCATCAAAAAAAATATCTATCTGAGGAACGCAGTTAAAAGCTATCTGCTTAGGTATTTTGTTCGGAACAGGGGGTTCTTTTCCATTGAGAATAGCTTTTGCCTGTTTGCTTAGCTCTTCTATTGCTTCGGTTCCGGCTCCTGAAACAGCTTGGTATGTTGAAACTACTATTCTTTTGATTTTCGATATATTGTATAAAGGCTTTAGAGCTACAACCATTTGGATTGTTGAGCAATTGGGATTTGCTATTATCCCTTTGTGCCATTTAACATCTTCAGGATTTACTTCCGGGACAACCAGGGGAACCTTTTTATCCATTCTAAAGGCTGAGCTGTTATCTATTACGACGGCACCTCTTTTTACGGCTTCCGGTGCAAACTGTTTACTTCTGTCTCCTCCGGCAGAGAAAAGTGCTATATCAACATCTTCAAAGGATTCAGGTTTTAGCTCTTCAACAGTAACTTCTTCTCCTTTAAACTTAAGTTTTTTTCCTGCAGACCGGGCAGATGCAAGAAGTTTAAGATTTTTGACAGGAAAATTCCTTTCTTCAAGGATTTTTATCATCTCTTTTCCGACAGCACCTGTTGCGCCGACAACAGCAACATTGTATTCCATAATTTGCTCCTTAATAAAATTTGCTTGAGGAATTATATATTAGGCTACATAATTTATGTTATTTCCTTTTCTATTTCCATGCAAAGGGTTTTTATCGCTTCCCCTTTCAGTTTAGGTTTTACCTCTTTTATTAGTTTCTCTTTTATCTTTAATCTTTTTTGGTAGTTTTCGGTAAATCTTTCCGTTAGGAACTTAGGGTTTACGTTTTTCTGCAGAATCTCTTCGATAATTTTATTTTCAGCTATGATGTTCGGAAGAGAAATTGACGGAAGTTTTACAACTCTTTTTGCCACTGCAAAAGTTATCGGATTAAGTTTGTAAACTATCATATGAGGTAGTTCTGCTATTGCTGCTTCAAGGCTTGCGGTACCTGAGGCTATTATTCCGAATTTTGAGTGGAACATACAGTTGTAAGCGTTTTCCCCTTCTACAAGTCGGATTTCACTAAATGTTTCTTTTACGGTCTTTTCAATTTTGTGAAAGGGAATGCTTTTGGCAACAGGTAAAATAAACTGTTCGTCGGGGAATCTTTTTTTTATATTTTTGGCTGTAAGGAGAAGGGGTTTAAGGAGATATTTTATTTCGGATTGTCTGCTTCCCGGCATTAGCAGAATAGGTTTTTCTTTAAGGCATAACGATGCCATAAATTCCGTTTCCTGTTTCGAGGGTTTAACCATATCAACAAGGGGATTGCCGACGTAGGTTGCTTCAAATCCAAGCTGTTTGTAAAGTTCCGTTTCGAAAGGGAAGATAATAAACATGCGGTCAACAACTTTGACTATCTTTTCTCCCCTTTTGTAGTTCCATGCCCAGAATTTTGGGGATATAAAGTAAAGAACTTTTATTCCCAGGGATTTTGCGATTTCAGCGACTTTTAGATTGAAACCGGGAAAATCTATAAGAAGAATTGCGTCGGGTTTTTCGGTTTTCAAAAAGCTTTCTATTTTTTTAAGCCCTTTTCTTATGGAAGGAAGTTTTGTTATGATTTCTATCAGGCCGAATGCGGTGATATTTCCGGTGTTGAATAGGGTTTTTGCTCCTTCGATATCTTCTAAAAAAATTCCGGTTATTTGATATATATCTTTCAAGTTTTTCACTATCTCTTTTGCGTAATTGAAACCTGAAAGTTCCCCTGTAACAATAAACAGCTTTTTCATGTTTTTTTTAGAATCTCCTGGGCAATTTTCATTAGAGTTTTTTCTTTAACTGAAAAGCTATTTTTGCACCCGGCGTTTTTACCGGCGTTTACATCTATCTCCTTGTCGCCTATCATAAAGCTTTCTTTTATGTCTATTTTCCATTTTTTTGCAGCTTTTAGGATAAGAAAAGGACTCGGTTTTCTACAGATACATTTTTCATCCGGCCTGTGAGGACAGAAAAAGAAATCGTCTATCTCTATTTCAAAATCTGATTTCAAAATCCGATTAAGTTTTCTATTTACGGCATGAAACTCTTTTTCTGAGAAGTAACCTCTTCCTATACCCGATTGGTTTGATACAACTATAAGTAAAAGTCCGGCAGATTTTAAGAGTTTTAATCCTTCTCCTACAGTAGGAAGAAGCTTAACTTTTTCCGGTTCATGAATATATCCGTCATCTTTTATAAGGGTGTTATCTCTGTCAAGGAAAACTGCTCTTTTCAATTCAAATACTCCATTGTGGAATTCTCAAGGATTATACATTTTGTTAATAAAATATGGGGAGTTAAAGTTTAGAATTTATCTTGCTACATGAATTTTACAGAATAGATTTAGGGGTTGTTAATCTAATGGCGGAGGTTTGGAGATGGAGTTTGTTGGAAGACACATAATGATGGATGCAATTGTTTCAGATATTAGAAGGATTAATACTATTCGACCTATATACGATTATATGGAAGAGATGGCAAGACAGCTTGATATGACCCTTGTTTATCCTCCTATTGTGGCACGTTTTCCTTTTGCTCAATCTGAACTTGAGCAGTTTGTTAAAAAGCTTTCTGAAGAGAACATAAAGAGTGCAACGCTTCAGTTTATGGAGGAGGTTTTAAAAAGGAGAGCTACCGAGGATAGTGGAGTGTCCGGGGTTTCAATATGGCTTGAGAGTCATTGTACAATTCACACATGGCCCGAAGAGAAGTTTTTCAGCCTTGACGCTTATAGTTGTAAGGATTTTGATCCGATGGTAGCTTTTGAGCTTACAGTTAAGTGGTTTAAGGTTGAATACGCTTCATTTGTAGATGTTGAAAGGTATATCGGTGGTCCCTGCAAGATTAAAGCCTATGAGTATAAAAACGGTGAATTAAAACCGTGCGAACCTTCAATAAAATAAAGTTTTAAAGCGGAGATTTTTTAAGGGTTTTCTCCCCTTTCGTATATTTTTAAAGCTTCTCTGTATATTTCATTTCTCTTTCTGCCTGTTGTTTCACAGGTTTTCTTTACAGCTTCTTTTAAGGATAGTCCTTCCTTTCTAAAGGATAGGAGCAGTTCTTCTATGTTTTCTTCTTTCTTCTCTTCCTTAAAGGGGTAAAAGAGCAGAACAAATTCTCCTTTTGGTTTCACTTTCTCCAGTAGTTCTTCGGCTGTTCCTTCTAAAAACTCTTCGTAAAATTTTGTTATCTCCCTGTAGATGCCAAGTCTTTTATCCGGCATCAACATGGCTATCTCTTTTAATGTTTCCTCTATTCTGTGGGGTGATTCATAAACCACCACAGTCCACGGTATATAGAGAATCTCTTTTAAAGCCTCCTGCCGCTTTTTTCTCTTTTTAGGTAGAAATCCGTAAAAGAGAAATCTATCTGTCGGAAAACCGGAAGCGGACAGAGCAGCTATGACAGCAGAAACGCCCGGTATGGGTATAACGTTAAACCCTTTCTCTCTTACCTCTTTCACCACTTTGTATCCCGGGTCACTTATTGTTGGTGTTCCTGCATCGGACACAAGGGATACGGAAAGTCCTTCCTTCAGGTAGTTTAATATCTTTTCGGCTGTTTCTTTTTCGTTGTGCTCGTGGCATGAGATAAGCTTTTTTCCTTTTATACCAAATGCAGAAAGCAGCTCTTTTGTTCTTCTTGTATCTTCGGCGGCTATAATATCGGTAGTTTTGAGAATTTCCAGTGCTCTTAATGTTATATCTTTAAGGTTCCCTATTGGGGTTGCAACAACATATAAGGTTCCTTTCATAGCACTGCCATGCACTCTATCTCTATCTCTGCGTTTAATGGAAGGTTTGAAACTTCAACAGTGGAGCGTGCCGGGAAAACGGTTGAGCCTTCAAAAAACTTTTTGTAAATTGCATTAACTTTCTGAAAATCTTTTATGTTTTTCAGAAAAATTGTTGTTTTTACGATTTTCTCCTTTGCTGTTCCAGCTTCTTTAAGTATCTCTTCAATGTTTTTTAACATCTGTTCTGTTTGATTTTCTATTCCTTCTTTAAGCTTTCCAGTTTCAGGATTTATACCTATCTGTCCAGAAATAAAGAGAAAACCGTTTACAGCTACTGCCTGAGAGTAATGCCCAACCGGTAAAGGGGCCTGCGCTGTTTGTATCTTTTGCATTGTTTTCTCCGGGAAATATAGTTTTAGTAAACCATAAGTTGTGATAAATTATAAATGTTTAGATTTTACAAATCAAAAGGGGGAGTTCATGAGTGATAAAGATAGGAAGCTTGTTCTTAGACAACTTAAAAAGGCGAGAGAAGAAGGGGATAAAATGGTCTTTGAAATAATCGGGAGTGCAAAGGAGATGAATAACTTAACGCATCAACTTCCGGAAGACTATAGATCTCTTATATCTAAACTTGTTCAGGATATAATTGTTGCAACAGGTAAGCAGGATATTATTTCTCAGAGAATAGAAAAAGTTAAAAAGTTTCTTTCAAGTGACGATAACAAAATTGATATCCATTGGCGACTTGATGATGAGAATATCACTTCACAGTCTGAAGTAGATAAGTTTTTTGATTGAGGAGAGGGTTCCAATTATGAAAGAGTATCTATCTGGTGTTGTTGGGGTTGATAGTTCGAGGTGTGTTGATTGTAATGCCTGTTTAAGGGTTTGTGTTGCCAAATGCTGTCATGATGTTTCAGGTGAGCATCCTGAGATAAATAATGATTTATGTGTGGGGTGTGGTGAGTGTATAAAGGTTTGCGAACACGGAGCTCGTTTCCCTAAAGATGATTTTGATAAATTCGTAAGAGACTTGAAAGCCGGCGTTCCCATGGTTGCAATAGTTGCACCTGCTGTTGCAGCGGAATTCCCAAAAGATTATTTGAGACTTAATGGGTGGCTTAAGTCCATAGGGGTAAAGGCTGTATTTGATGTAAGTTTTGGTGCTGAGCTTTGTACGAAAACCTATGTAGAGTACATAAAAGAGAAAAATCCTGAAACGGTTATCGCTTCTCCCTGTCCGGCTCTTGTAACCTATATAGAGCTTTATAGACCGGAGCTTTTAAAGTATCTTTCTCCTGTCTTGAGCCCGATGCTTTGTACTGTTAAATGGATGAAGGAGTTTTTGCCCAAGTATAAAGATTGTAGAGTTGTCGTTATATCTCCTTGTATAGCTAAAAGAAGGGAGTTTGATGAGGTTGGTCTTGGGGATTACAACGTTACTTTCTACTCTTTAAGGAAGTTTTTTGAAAAAAGTCTTGTTGACCTTTCGATGTTTCCTGAAGTTGAATACGACAACCCACCGGCAGAAAGAGCTGTGTTTTTTCCAGAGCCGGGAGGTCTTCTTAAAACAGCAGAGCGCTTTATGCCCGGGATAAGAGAAAAAACACGGAAAATAGAAGCTCCTGAAATTGTTTATAAGTATCTTGATTCATACAAGAAGTCTGTTGAAAAAGGTGTTCAGCCGCTCCTTGTTGATTGTTTAAACTGTGAGTGGGGATGTGTTGGCGGACCTGCTACCACCACAGAAGAGCGATTTACCCTTGATGAAGCTGAACACCATATAAAAGAGAGATTCAGAAGGCAGGTAGAAAAATTCAAAGAGCTTTATAAAGAGAAACCCCCTGAAAATGCGATAGATGATATTCTTGATGAATACTGGAAGCCGGGATTTTACGAGAGAACGTTTAAGAATCTTCACGATAACTTTACTTCCGAGATAAAAATTCCAACAGAAGAGCAGATTTACGATATATTCAGAAAGATGCATAAATTTTCAAAAGAGGATATTAAAAACTGTACAGCTTGCGGTTATCCTGGATGTAAGGAGATGGCTATTGCTATATTTAACGGTTTAAACAAAAGGGAAAATTGCATTTTTTATGAGAAATCTTTAAGTATTGGTGTTGAAGAGCAGAAAGAGCTTATCAAGGATCTGTCCGAGGTTTATAAGGAACTTTCAGTAAGTATAGCTTATGGGATGGAGAAAATAGAAAAGTTAAGAAAACATATAGACATGTTTGTGGAAAACTTTGGAAAAATAAAATCGGAGGCGGCAAAAGAAGATAAAAATATAAGTAAAATGGTGGAATCTCTTCAGAAATTGTTTAATGATGTAGAGATTTTATCCGAGAGTATAGAGAAGATTAGGAAAGTTTCTGCTCAAAATATTCAGGAGATTATAGAGAATACTCAAAAAATTACGGGAACAATAGATATTATTGATGCGATGAGTGAATCAACAAACAGGTCTATAAACAGGATATACGAAGTTAAAAAGAAAGCGGATGAGGTTGATTCTATCCTGCAAACAATACTTAACATAACTCAAAAAACTAATCTGTTATCTTTGAATGCTGCGATAGAAGCGGCAAGAGCAGGAGAGGCCGGGAAGGGTTTTGCCGTTGTTGCCGATGAAGTTAGGAAGCTTGCCAAGCTTTCATCAACAGCTACAAAAGAGATAAGTAGGTTTATTGATGAGATAAAAAGTGTTGTTCAGGAAACTGTTGATGTTGCAATGGAGACGCAGGACCTTTCAAAAAGGGGAAAAGAGTCGTCCCAGGTTGCTCTTAAGGCGATTGATAGTATCAAAATGAAGCTTGAAGAAACAGATGGAATGATAGAAAATATAGCTAAAATAATAGAGAATGAAAAGAAGGAAAGTGATGTGATAAAGAAGGGGATTGAAACTGTTAAGGAAAGTACAAGAAACGTAGTTGAAGTGGTTTCCGACCAGGTAGTGTTGACAGATAAAACAGCTTTTTATGTTTCTGCACTTGAGGGAAGTGCTAAGGGTGTTAAAGAAGCATCTAAAAAGGTTAAGGAAAAGGTCGAAATTTTAGAAGATTGTGCAAAAAGACTTAATGAGGAGTAGCCGTTATGAAGATAGATATACCTCCGGATATGCAGGAGATATTTGAAGAGTTTTTGGTAGAGGCTTCAGAGATTTTGGATAACCTTGACCAGGATTTGATAGATCTTGAAAATTCTCCTGAGGATAGTGAGCTTATAAATCGTATTTTTAGAGGGATGCATACCTTAAAAGGGGGAGCGGGATTTTTAAATCTCACTTCTATTATTGAACTTGCTCATCGGATGGAAGATATTTTCAATAAAGTTAGGAATAAGGAATTAAAGATTACTTCCGCTCAGCTTGATATTCTGTTTGAAGGTCTTGATAGGTTAAAAGAATCAATTGAATTGTTGAAAAATGAAAACGAGATTCCGTCTCCTGAAGATATAGTGGATATCCTTCAAAAGCTTGATTCAATTCTTGAAGGGGTTGGTGTGTCTTCTCCCGGCATAGAAGAAAATAAACCGGACAAAACAACAGATGAAAAAACAGAAAACAGAGAAAATAAAAATCGACAGAAAAAATTGAAATTTAAAGTTGATCTTCCCGAAGATTTGAAAAAGCTTATAGAGAAATATCCTGATAAAGATTTGGCAGGACTTTTAGAAGAGATAATACTGATGTCTCCGGAAGAGCGGCCTATGGATATTATTCCTGTTATTGAAGAACTTATAGAAGAAGGAAAAGACATTAAAGAGCTTGTAGATGTGGAAGAGGAGGAAGATATTGAAAAGTCAGAGAGTGAGCAATTTTCCCCTCCTGATATAGCAAAATCAGATACGGAAAAAAAAGAGAGCATTGAAGAAACCAAGCCTTCCATGGATGTTTCGACGACTCGGAAGTCTTCCTCAAAAATTACCTCTAAAGAGAAGAAAAAAAGCGGAGATGTTATAAGAATAGATGTTGAAAGAATAGAAAGTTTAATGAATTTAGTTGGTGAGATAGTTCTTGATAGAAACAGAATAATGAGACTTCTTTCTCAGCTTGAGAAGGAGGTCCGTTCCGAAACGGTAGAGCAGCTTAATGAAACCGTGATAGGTATGGATAGGACTGTTAGTGATCTTCAGGTTGCTGTTATGAAGCTGAGAATGCAACCTATAAAGAAGATATTTTCAAAGTTTCCAAGGATGGTTAGAGATCTTTCGAAAAAACTTGGGAAAAAAGTTAATCTTGTTATAGAAGGTGAAGATACGGAGCTTGATAAATCTATTCTTGATAAATTGGAAGACCCTTTGATTCATCTTGTCCGAAATTCTCTTGATCACGGTTTAGAGTCTCCGGAAGAAAGAATGATGATGGGCAAACCTGAAGTTGGTAACATAAAACTTTTTGCATATCATGAAGGAGATCACATTATTATAGGAATTTCAGACGATGGAAGGGGAATAAATGTTGAAAAGGTTAAGCAGAAAGCGATAGAAAAAGGGCTTATAACTCAGGATCAGGCAAAACAGATGTCGGACAAGGATGCCTTTAGCCTTATATTGATGCCGGGATTTTCAACAAATGACCAGGTTACCGAACTTTCGGGCCGTGGCGTCGGGATGGATGTTGTTGCTTCTGTTATTTATTCTTTACGAGGGACTATAGAGATAGATAGCGAAGAAGGCAAAGGAGCAACGATAATTCTAAAACTTCCTCTTACGGTAGCGATAATAAGAACCCTCATTATCGGTGTAAACAATCAGATATTCTCAATTCCTCTTCATGCTATTATAGAGATAGTTAAATATGAAAAAGAAAAAGTTAAAAGTGTAGGAAGATTTAAGAGTCTTGTTTTAAGGGATGAAGTGCTTCCGTTATTTAATCTGAACGAGCTTCTTGGTGTAGAGGAGTCGGAAGATAAAAGATTTGTTGTTGTTGTAAAAGTGGGAGAAAAGTATATTGCAGTTGCAGTTGATAAGCTTTTTGGAGAAGAGGAGATAGTAATAAAGTCTATGGGAGAGCTTCTTGAGGATGTTCCAGGAATAGCCGGTGCAACGATAGCAGGCGATGGAAAGGTAATTTTGATACTTGATATAAACTCACTGCTTAGTGATGTAAAAAAACAGCTTTTAGGGGTGCTGTGATGCAGGTAGAGGACGGAAAAACGAAAGAGATGGAAATAGAAAATATAGTAGGTACAGCTGTTTCGGAAGAGATTCAGGTTATAGGTTTTAAGCTTGAAAATGAGCTTGTGGGTATTTCCATAAAGGAGATTGTAGAGATTACGACAGATAAAAATATAACCCCTGTTCCCAAGTCCCCGGAATTTGTTTTAGGTGTTATGAATCTAAGGGGGAAAATAGTGCCTGTTGCTACTGTAAAAAAGAAGCTTGGAATTTCCGAAAATTTACCGGAAAATATTTATACTGAAAATAGAATAATTATTCTTGATACAGATTTCGGAGAAGTGGGTATAATAGTTGATGAGATAGTGGGTTCTATAAAGTTTTTTGAAGACGATGTTTTGCCGGAGCCGATAGGGACAATAGGAATAGAAACAAGACACGTTAAAGGCGTTGTGCAACTTGGCAATAATGAGCTTTTGATAACTTTAAATACTAAAACAATCTTTTCCCGGGAGGAGAGTTAAATGTTTGGCGGCAGAGGAAACGGAAATGGAGAATCTACGGTTTTTCTTAAAAAAACAATTTCAAATCTTGAAAAAGAGATAGAGAAACTTAAAGAGCAGCTTGAAGCTTGTGGGAAGGAGAAAAAAGAAGCGTTAGAGGAAGTAGAGAAAATAAAATCTTCAATTGAGGCTGACAAAAAAATTCTTGAGCAGGAGATAGAGCAGCTTAAAAAAGAAAAAGATGAGATAGATAATGACCTTTATATGTATAAACAGATAGTTGATTCTTTCATGGAAGAAGCCTTTTTCCTTGCTTCTCCGGAATTTAAACCTGGTAAAGCCGGAAATGAGATTATTCTTGCGAATAGGAGGGCGGTAGAGGCTGCTTCCAAGTGGAAAGATATATTTATGAAACAGTGGGGAATAAATTCTGATAATATTATAGGTACATCAATTCACGTTATGCATAAGGACCCTGAGAGAATCAAAACTCTTCTAAAAACATTAAGGCCGGGAGAACATCTTAAAAATGCGGATATTCCCGTTGGTTCCTATGTGATGGCGTCCTACAGACACCTTATTCTTAATAAAGATGGCTCTGTTAGAGGTTATCTTGCCACATGGAGAGATGCAACTGCTGATAGAGAGATAGAGAAAAAGATAAAAACAACTCAACAGATGATAATCTCAAACCTTAAGGCTGCCAAAGAAAGTCTGTTCCAGGCTATAGATACTGCGGTTTCAATATCTGTTGTTTTAAACAACATAAGACAGGTTATTGAGACATCAAAAGAGGAGTCTGAAGCTGCGAATCTTATAAAAGAGCAGATTGGAGAGCTTGTTGAAGTTTCAGACCAGCTAAAGGTAAATTACAGTAAGATTCTGGAGTACTTAGGAAAGGCGGAGGAAAAAACAACGTCATCAATAGAGCAGATGAAATATATCCACTCTATTACCGGTAATCTTCAAGACGTTGTTGATGATTTGAGACATCAAACCGAACAGATTGATCAGGTTGTTGAGGTTATTACTTCTATTACCGAGCAGACAAACCTTCTTGCTCTTAATGCTGCGATAGAGGCTGCAAGAGCGGGAGAAGCCGGGAGAGGATTTGCTGTTGTTGCTGATGAAGTAAGAAAACTTGCAGAGAGAACCAATAAGTCTGCGGTGGAAATCAAAGAAGTAGTTAAAAATATGCGTGAGAAGATGTCCAAAACAACTAAAATTACGGAAGAAGCAACAAAAGCGGTTAATGACGGTATGGAAATTTTCAGCCAGAATAAAGAGGTTTACAACAACATAAAAGATTCTGCCGAAGATACTTTGAATATCATAAATAAGCTATTTGATTCCGTGGAAGAGGAGGAGAAACATATTAACACGATAGTGGAAAGGATTAAATCTTCTTCCGAAATCATCCAAAACCTTGCAAGTGTTACGGACAGTGTGATTAAAAACTCCGATAGAACAAAAACGGAAATAAAGAAAGTTCTTGCCACGTTTGATATGGTTGACCTTGGTGAAGCTAAAGAGATGATAGATATTGTAAAAGATGTTCTTGATATTGTTGAGTCTGTTGAAGACAATATTAGAAAAGTGTTTGTTGCGGGATTACCGGCGGACACGGTTTATATAACGAATACGAATATTCTTATGAATAAAATGGGGAATGTTAGTCATGTGTTTCATAAAATAACCGGGGATTATCCCGAACTAACATCGACTATTACCGAGATAGAGGAGCTTCTTGAGGATATTTTGGTGGAGTCTAAAGAGGTAGCTGTTGCCCTTCAGACAAATGATTTTAGTGAGGCTCTTGAAAAGTCTGATAAGTTGATTAGTGTTGCGAATGAGGTAGCAACAAAAGTTGTTGTATGTATAAAAACCTTTCTAAATTCTTCAAGAAACGGAGGCGAAAACTAAATGCCTAAAAAGAAAGAGTTTCTTCCAAAGATTCTTGAAACCGGTGCAAACGAGCTTGAGATAGTTGATTTTAGGATGTACGAGAAGCTTGACGACGGAAGTGTTTATGAGTGGGCTCTTGGAGTTAATGTTGCAAAAGTAAAAGAGGTTATTTTTACTCCCGAGCAACTTGCGAAAACACCCAAGTCGATACCTGAAGTTCTTGGTATTGCAAAGGTTAGAGATGAGAATATACCTTTGCTTTCTCTGGCGAGATGGATGAAGATAGAGCCTGCTACAGAGGAAAAATATACCACCGTTATGGAGTTTCTTAGGGAGACTGTGGGGATAACAATACACGAGGCTAAAAGAATTCGCCGTTTAAAGTGGAATGAGATAAAGACACCTCCGGATAGTATGAATAATAGGTTTGGAGGGAAAATTGTCGGTGTTATTGATATAGAAGACGATAAACTACTTCTTCTACTTGATTTTGAAGGTATTCTTGATGAGCTTGGGATGATAAAAATCATTGAAGTTTCTGAGATTCAAAAAAGGAAACTTGGAATAACATCTGATGAGCATTTTAAAATTCTAATTCTTGATGATAGTTCCGTTGCAAGGAGAATTATGAAGAAAATTCTTACGGAGGATGGACATACGGTTTATGAAACCACTAACGGTATAGAGGGGCTTGAAACCCTGTATCAGTGGCTTAAAGAAGCGAAAAATACGAATGAAGATATTACTGACTATGTTCAGCTTATAATTTCAGATATTGAGATGCCGGGTATGGACGGATTAACATTTACAAAAAAAGTTAAAGAAAATCCGGAACTTTCAAAAATACCTGTTATAATTAACACTTCACTTAGTGACCAAGCTAATATGAGTAAAAGTAAGTTTGTTGGAGCAGATGCACATCTTGTTAAGTTTGATGCTCCCGATTTATTAAAATTGGTTCACAAATACGCGCTAAGGAGGGAATTTAATGCCTCTACCTGATCCGGATATAAAAACTTTGATAGTTGATGATATGGCAACAATGAGAAGGATAGAAAAATCTCTCCTTATGCAGTTGGGTTTTAAAAATATAGATGAAGCTGAAGACGGTAAAGTGGCTTTGCAGAAATTGAGGCAAGGTGATTACGAATTTGTTTTGACGGACTGGAATATGCCAAATATGACCGGACTTGAGCTTGTCCAAGAGATAAGAAAGGACCCTAAGCTGAAGCATTTACCTGTTCTTATGGTGACGGCCGAAGCAAAGAAGGAAAACGTGCTTGCTGCGATAAAAGCCGGTGTGAATAATTATGTTGTAAAACCTTTTAGTGCTGATACATTGAAAGAGAAGATAGAAAAAATCTTTGCAGCTTACCAAAAATAAGAGGGGCTTATGGCAGTTGATCTTCAGTCGGTCTATATGCTTGCCAGTGGTGGAAAGAGAGCGCTTGAGCAGCTTGATACTGTTTCAAACAATATCGCTAATGTGAACACTCCCGGGTTTAAAAAACTTCTTGAAGTTGAGATGTATCAAGATATCCCTGTTAATGGAGGGGAAGCTTCAAAACTTTTGACATTTCCTCGTTTTAGGGAGACATTGCCGGTTTTTGCTCAGGGCTCTTTACAGAAAACAGATGCTCCTTTTGATTTTGCTATTTCCGGGAACGGATTTTTTAAAGTTCAGACGAAAGCAGGTCCGTTTCTTACAAGAAACGGACATTTTCATACGGACAAAGACGGTTATCTTGTTGATACGAACGGTAATAAGGTTCTTTCGACCAACAACACTCCTATAATGATAGATCCTTCTCAGCCGTTTAATGTTACTTCTGGCGGGAAAGTTTTTCAGGGTGCTGTTGAAGTAGCAGCACTTGCAGTTGAAGACTATGAGAGTATTGAACCTATCGGTAACAGTTACTATCTGCCTGTAGGTGATAGGAAGCCTGCTGATTACAAGATACTTTCGGGTTTTCTTGAAAGTTCTAATGTAGAGCCTATAAAGGAGATGGTCTCTCTCATAGAAACTCAGAGACGGTTTGGGATATACGGTAATCTTATAAGAAGTCTTGATAGAATGAATATAAAGAGTGTTGAAATAGGGAAAGTTTAATTAAGGGGGGAATGTGATGATTCGTGCATTATGGACATCAGCGTCTGGGATGGAAGCGCAGCAGACCAATCTGGATGTTATCTCAAACAATATAGCGAATGTTAATACGATTGGTTTTAAACGTTCAAGAGCAAATTTTGAGGATTTAATATATCAGACAACAAAAGATCCCGGAACTATGAGTTCGGATGAGACGATAATCCCTTCTGGAATTCAGATAGGACTTGGTGTTAAACTTTCTGATACAAGTAAAATTTTTACTCAAGGGAGCCTTATCGAGACAGATAAACAGTTTGATGTCGCTATTCAGGGAGACGGATTTTTCAAAATAGAACTGCCCGGTGGTGGTGAGGCTTATACAAGGGCCGGAAATTTTCAGGTTGATAACGAAGGATATCTTGTAACACCGGAAGGATACAGATTAAATCCCAATATTCAGATTTCGGGACCGGAAACGGTTGTTAATGTTTCCATAAGTTCGGCCGGAAATGTCTATATTGTTAGAAATAGCGGTGGAGGCCAAACAGTAGAAGAGGTAGGGAAGATAAAACTTTATAAATTTATCAATTCCGCAGGGTTGAAATCTTTGGGTGGAAATCTTTACGCTGTTACCGATGCTTCGGGAGAGCCTTTGGAAGGAGATCCTAATACGGATGGTTTCGGAAAGCTTTCTCAGGGGTTTCTTGAATCTTCAAATGTTAATATTGTGGAAGAGATGGTTAATTTGATAGTTGCTCAGAGGGCTTATGAAATAAACTCAAAGGGTATTACTACAGCTGATGAGATGCTTCGGGTTGTAAGTGGACTTAAGTCTTAATGCTCGCTCTTTGAGGAGATTGCTTTGCGTATTTTAATTGCCTTGGTTTTTTCACTTGTTTTTTTAAAAGGGAATCTCCATGCACAATCTATTTCCCAAATAGTGAAAGAGTATGTGAAATCTCATTATCCTGATTATAAAGTTTTGAGAGTTAGTGCTCCTTCAGCGGATATTAAGGGAAAAGCAAGGATAGAGCTTGAATTCCAAGATAAATTCTATCTTAGGTTTAATGTTTCGGGAGATTTAAATGGAAAAGAAAAGACGTTTCCGGTTAGCGTAAGGGTTGTTAAGTTAAAGTCTGTATTAATTGCTTCGAAGGATATACTTCCGAAGCAGTTAATAATTAGAAAATATCTTTCTTATAAAAAAGTTCCCGAGTATAAAGTTAACGGAGGTTTTTCTTCTATTGATGATATACTTGGTAAAAGAGCTAAACGTTTAATAAAAAAAGACAGGATTATTAAGCAGTTTGATGTGATTCCCGATTTCAAGGTTTTTAAAAATAGACCTGTTAAGGTCATCTATGCTAACGGTGCTATAAAAATAGAGATGATGGGAATTGCTCTTAAAAATGGAGCAATTGGCGATATAATAGAAGTTAAAAATATTTCTACAGGGAAAAAACTATTATGCAAGGTTATAGGAAACGGAGTTGTGGAATTTCTTCGTTAGTGTTATTAGTTGTTTTTCTTTTATCAGGCTGTAAGTCGATGTCGATAAGAAAAAAAGAACAGGTTGTCGTTAAACCTCCGCCGCCACCTCCCGTTAAGGTGGCAAAACCTCTATCGAAAGGCTCTCTCTATACCGGTTACGATAATCTTTTTTCTGATCCTAAAGCTCATCAGGTCGGAGATATTATTACGGTTAAAGTTATGGAATCTCTTTCAGGAGAAGGAAGTTCGTCAAATAATGTCGGGAAGAAAAGTTCTATGAATTTGGAAGTTAACGGTCCGACAATACTTGGAAAATCTATTCCTGGGACGAGTTCAAATCCTATTGTGGGATTTAAAGCTTCTCCGGAATCGAGCTTTTCGGGACAGGGGTCTACAAAAAGGGATGCTAAGCTTGTAGCAACGATTACTGCAAGGGTTACGAAGGTTTATCCTAACGGTAATATTTATATTGAAGGGGAAAAGGTGATAAAGATTAACGACGACGTGCAAATTCTTAAAATTTCGGGTATTGTAAGTCCGACAGATATAGAGCAGGATAACTCTATCTCCTCTTCCAAAATTTCCGATATGTATGTTGAGTATAATGGAAAGGGTTTCTGGGCTGAGGGTCAACGTCCCGGATGGCTTGCCAGATTTATTATGAAGATATGGCCGTTTTGAGGTGTTTTATGGTTAAAAGAATAGTTTCTTTTTGGTTTATACTGTTTCTCTTTTTTGTTTCTAATGCAAGTGCTGTTTTGACGAAAATAGGAACGGAAGTTAATATTGAGGGTGTGAGGCCCAATTTCTTAACCGGTTACGGTATAGTTGTCGGCCTTGATGGGACTGGAGATGGTTCTTCCAGTGTTTTTACGCTTCAAAGTGTGTCCAATATGCTTAGAAAGATGGGAATTTATGTTGATCCTAAAAAGGTGAAAACTAAAAATGCTGCTGCTGTTGTTGTTACGGCAAAACTTCCTCCCTTTGCAAAACCGGGAATGACTTTTGATGTAAATGTGGCTTCCATGGGAGATGCAAAAGATATTTCGAACGGTATTTTAATAAGAACTCCGTTAAGGGGTCCTGACGGTAAGATTTATGCTTTTGCTCAAGGCTCTGTTTCTACCGGAGGCGGATATTCGGAATCAAATAAGGGGGGCAAGGTAAAGAAGAATTTCCCTACTACCGGTATAATCTCTTCGGGGGGTATTGTAGAAAGGGGATTGCCTTTTGCTCTTGAGAATGAAAAAGAGATAACTCTTACATTGAAGCATCCTTCCTTTTCGCTTGCGGCAATAATTGCCGATGAGATAAACAGTCGTTTCGGGAAAGGAGTTGCTTATGCTTTGGATTCCTCAACAGTAAAAGTGAATTTTCCGGCAGGTGAGAGAAAGGTTAACTTCATATCTCATGTTTTAAATACGCCTATAGAGACAAAACCGGAGCCGGTAGTGGTTATTTATGAAAGGACAGGGACAGTTATAATGAGCGGTAACGTTAAGATAGATCCGCCTGTGTATGTGGCTCACGGCAATATTTATGTTTCTGTGGTGAAAAAACCCGAGGTTTCTCAGCCGTCTCCGTTTTCAGAGGGGAATACTACTGTTACCGAAAATGTAACTATCAGTGTGAAAGAGGAGAATGGAAGAATTTTCGGAGTTCAATCGGCGAATTTGAGAGATCTTGTAAAGGCTTTAAACGAGCTTGGAGTTTCGCCGAGAGATTTAATAGCTATTATTCAGGCTATAAAGGCTGCCGGGAAACTTCATGCTAAAATAGTTGTGATGTGATGACGGGGTTGGATATGGAAAATGTAAAATTGGTTCCCTATTGGGATGTTAAAAATATTAAAGAGATTAAAACAGAAAAAGATGTAGCTACTGAATTTGAGGCTACGTTTTTACGAATTTTATTGAAGGAGATGAGAAATACGATACCTGATAGCGGTTTGTTTTCATCTTTTTCCGAAAAAATGTACACGGATATGTTTGATATGACGGTAGCTGATACTCTTGCTTCTTCGGATAAGCTTGGCTTGTCGGATTATATTGAAAATGCTATTAAGTCTTATAAGCAGGTAAAGAATTTATGAAAGAAACTCTGCTTTTTTATGTAAATCGTCTTTATAAATATTCGGATATTCTTTTTGTGTTTCTTCTTCTCGCTATTCTTGCTTCGATGGTTCTTCCTATGCCTCCTATGCTTCTTGATGTTCTTCTGACTTTTAGTATAACGCTTGCTCTTTTGATACTAATGACAACGATTTATATAAGTCATCCCCTTGAATTATCTTCTTTTCCATCGCTTCTTCTCATAGCAACTTTATTTAGGTTGTCTCTGAATATAGCAACTACAAGGCGGATTCTTCTTCACGGAAACGAAGGAGTTTCTGCTGCGGGGAAAGTTATAGAGGCTTTTGGACAGTTCGTTGTCGGTGGTAATTATGTGGTGGGGATAGTGGTATTTTTGATTCTTGTTGTTATCAATTTTATTGTTATTACAAAAGGTACGGAGAGAATTTCCGAGGTTGCCGCAAGGTTTACTTTGGATGCGATGCCGGGTAAACAGATGGCTATAGATGCCGATCTTAATGCTGGTTTGCTTGATGAAAGAGAAGCTCGAGAGAGGCGACAGGAAGTAGCGCGAGAAGCAGATTTTTACGGAGCTATGGATGGTGCTTCTAAGTTTATCAGAGGTGATGCCGTAGCCGGTATTATTATTACTTTGATAAACATTGTCGGTGGTCTTGCAGTGGGAGTTTTCCAGCATAGTATGAGCCTTTCCGATGCTGCTAAGACTTTTACCATACTTACCGTAGGTGATGGGCTTGTCGGTCAGATTCCGTCTCTTATAACATCAACGGCGGCCGGTTTAATGGTTACCAGAGCGGCTGCCGAGACAGATCTTGGAACTGAAATTTTTAAACAGCTTACAAGTTATCATAAGGCTCTTTTTATGGTGGCCGGGACATTGGCTATTATGGGAATTGTTCCGGGTATGCCGACAGTTCCGTTTCTGTTGCTTGCTTCTCTTATAGGAATAGTTGCTTATATGGTTTATGAATCTTCCAAAGAGGAGGAGAGAAAGGAAGCGGAAGAGAGGGCAAGAGAACTTTTAAGAACTGCAGAGAAAGAGGAAGAGAAAGAGGAAGATCTTATAAAGCCTCCTGATACTCTTTCTATGGAGATAGGGTATGCGTTGATTCCCTATGTAGAGGATAAAAACAAAGGAGAAATAGTAAAGAGGATAAAGTCTTTGAGAAAGCAGCTTGCCAAAGAGCTTGGAATAGTTGTTCCTCTTGTTCATATTAAAGATAATCTCGAGCTAAAACCGGGAGAGTATCGGATTCTCATAAGAGATGTTGAGGTTGCAAGGGGAGAAGTTGAGCCGAATAAAGTCCTTGCTATTGATACCGGAACCTCGAAAGGGAAGATAGAAGGTAAAGAGACAAAAGAGCCTGCTTTCGGACTGAAGGCTTACTGGATAGCTACATCTACCAAGGATAAAGCAAGACTTTTAGGTTATACCGTTGTGGATATTCCTACCGTTATTATTACTCACCTTTCGGAAGTGATTAAGAAGCATGCTTACGAGATTCTTGGAAGGGTGGAAACGAAAGAGCTTATTGATGCTCTTGCCAAAAAGTTTTCTATTGCTAAAGATATTGTTCCTGAACAAGTGCCGCTTGGAGTTGTCCATAGGGTGTTACAGAACCTTTTGAAAGAGGGTATTCCGGTTAAAGATTTGATGGGTATTTTGGAGGCTCTTGCTGATAATATAGGTAGAACTTCCGACCCTGATATATTAACGGAGTTTGTAAGGCAATCCCTCGCCAGGTTAATAACTAACCTTTATACCGTAGATGGAGAGATAACGGTTATAACTTTGACGCCGAAAGCTGAAAGTTATATCCTTGAAAAGGTTAAGCAGAATGAAGGTTATCTTCCGCCTCTTGAGCCGGGATTTGTTCATAGACTGGTAGGGGAGATAACAAAATATAGAGAGCTTTTTTTAAGAAAGCAGGCTACACCGGTGATATTAGTTTCTCCTGCGGTTAGAAGATTTGTTAGGAAAATTATTGAGCCTTATGCTTCAAATATAGCTGTTGTTTCTTATGCCGAAGTTGAACCTAGTGCTAAGGTTAATGTGATAGGTACAATTGGAGAGTGAAAAGAGGCAAATAGCCCCTTGGATTTAGAGATTTTCAAGATGAATTACTTTTATGTAAGTTTTCTTTCCTGTTATTCCAAAGTTGTTGTCATATTATTTATCTGTTCTATAAATTTTAAGGTAATGAGTGAAATGAGATAGTTTTAGGATTCTTATTTTAGCTTCAAAAGATATTGAAATTCTTTGGTTGTCAAGTAACCTCAGAATGATTGTTACTCTGATGGCGAAGTCCGAAGAATCTCTTACAGCTTATAGTTGCTTTTTCAAATATCCTCAATTTGCCGATTTACATTTAAGATTGCTGGCGGGACAGATGGGACTAACGCTACAGCAGTTATTAAGTTTAATGGTAGGGAGATATTTGGAGGATTTCCAGATGGATTTTGGAGTTCGGTAGTGATGCTCAGACTTGTATATGGGACATTCACTAAATGATAATAGGAGGCAGTATCTCCTCCCTATTCTTTTAAGAGAAAAGTTTTTTTATCTTTGCAAGAAGAAATTCATACTCAAGGTATATCCCTTCTGCAAGTGCTTCAAGTGGGTCTGCTTCTGTCAGGTTTTCAAGGGAGTAGCTTTCTGCTATTTCTTTTAAAAACTCTTTTACGGCTTCAGAAAATTCTTCTTTTTCATAAAACTCTCTTTTCTCTACCAGGGTTTGAGAAAGGGCCTCTTCACGGGGAAGCCCTTTCTCAACTTTCTCTTTGAAAGATTTTTTCAGGTCCTGTTTTATCTTTTCCATTTAGAGTTCCTTTTCAACTTTTTCAATAGTGTAGCATTCAATTGTGTCCCCGACTTTCAGGTCGTTGAAGTTTTCAAGTCCTATACCACATTCATATCCTGCCTGAACTTCTTTTGCATCGTCTTTGAATCGTTTAAGGGATGCTATTTTGCCGTCGAAGATAATCACGCCGTCTCTTACGAGCCTAACGTTAGCGTTTCTCTTTATGACGCCGTCTTTTACGTAGCATCCGGCAATGGTCCCGACTTTAGGAACCTTAAATGTGGCTCTTACTTCTGCACTTCCGAGGTAAACCTCTTTCTC
>JALSLT010000104.1 GCA_026988135.1 Desulfurobacterium sp. | reverse complement strand
TTGATTCCTTTAGAGAATTCCCTGATATCGATATAGAAAAACCTTTTAATGCGTATGTAACTCTTGCGATTTTATTGAGGGAGAAAGGAGAGTTTCATAAAGGGATAAAGTTGCTTGAGAATCTTCTCGGACAGAATTTGAGTAGTGATGATGAAAAGCTGGTGATTCTTAATCTTGCTATTACTTATAAAGCTGCCGGTTTTATGGATAGAGCCGAAGCTCTTCTGAAAGACGGTATGAAAAAATATCCGGCGGAGAGTTTTTTTTACTATGAACTTGCCAAAGTAAATCAGATGTATGATAACTGGGAAGAAGCGGTTAAAAACTTAGAAATATCTCAAGGTTTAAACGGGGGCTTTAAAGAAGATCTTTTTTATACGAAATTGTTTTTTATAAATAGGCTCATAGATAATAGTAGTTTGGATAAGGCTTTCGTCGTTATGAAGACTCTAAATGATATTTTTTTAGTACCTTTTTTCTACTATACCCTTGCGCGTATCTACTTTTCCGTTGGTGATGATGATAGAGCCATTAAAAATGTTGAAATAGGAATGAGGCTTTCGGAAAAGCAGTCGGATATATTTTTGAACCTTTACGAGGAGTATAAAGGGGCATCTTTTGAATGGATAGAGATTATGATTAAAAGGGTTGGTTTACTTTATTCATTAGGTTTAAGGTATGCTCGACTTTTGGAAGAGAAAGGTGAGAATGAAAAAGCTCTTTCTGTTATAAGTCAACTTGCGGATAGATTTCCGTTAAAGGCGGAAGTTAAGGAAATTCACTTGAAGCTATTGTGGAAGTTGGGAAGGAGAAAAGAAGCTGTGGATGTTATACTTTCATCACTGGAAAGGTTGAAAAAAGAAAGGAAGTTGTACGTTTGTGAATCTTGCGGTTATAAGACAGATACGTTTGAGTGGTGTTGCCCGAAGTGTAAAACCTGGGAGAGTTTAAGTATTGACATCGGATAAAAAAAATTTTTTTAAAAAATTATCGAATTTTTTAAGTAGCGGTGTTTTTTATAATTTCATAAGGCTTGCTGTTTTTGTACTTTTTTCTGTAGTTATCTTGAAAATTTCTTTAACTTTTTTGCAATATTCTTTTGACAGATTGAAAGGTTACGGGGTCTATTTTGAAGGTTTTGAGATTAGGCCTGGAAATTTGTTCGAAGTGGACTTTAAAGGTATAAGATATAAGAAGGAAAAATTTTCGTTTTACGGAAAAGATGGGAAACTTGTTATAAATATTTTTGAGTCTTTCAAGGAAAGAAAACCAGTTTTTGAAACGGTTTCTCTCGGCTCTTTTAAAATTAAATTTTATGAAAGTGATAAAAGAAAAAGTAATGATGGGTTTCAAATTCCTCAAATAAAAAAACTCCCTTTTACTTTTTCCGCTAAAAAGATTTATATAGGAAAAGGAGAAGTTGTTTCTTCAGATTTTAACTTGGAAATGGGAGGGTTTGACTATAAACTTTCTCATTTCAATATTAAACCTGTTGGATTTTGTTATAAAAACAGAATTTTTAAGATTTCTGGAATTTCGGGGATTGTGGAAAAAGAGTCTATCGTTCTAAAACCTTTTGAGCTTATTTCCAAAGATATTTTAATCAAAATTCACGGAAAATTAGGTTTTCAACTTAAGAAAACACAATTTTCTATAGAAGGTAAAATTTTTGACTATCCATTGAATCTTTCTTTTCGGAAGGAAGGCAATAACCTTAACTGTTCAGGCAATGTTGAAATTTTAAAATTAAAAGAAAACTTACGGTTCACTCTCAATGCTAAAGTTTTGGAAGATGTAGATTTTAACGGCAGTATAAAAACAACCAATCGAAATATTAAAACCGAATTTTCAGGGATGTTTGATGGTAAAAGGCTTGATTTACAAGGTGCATTAGGAGGCAGTGCCTTAAATGAGGTGATTTCGATTAAAGAAATGGAAACCGATTATCGTATATCCGGTTATTTAGGGGATTTAAATTATAGCTTTAAAGGTAAAATCGGTTCTGTTAGCTTTTCGAAAAACAGTAGAATTTTTAATGATGTCGGTTTTATGTTTGATATTACAGAAGGGGATAAATTAAAGGGAAATATCTTCTGGGAAGGTGTTGAAAAAGGTGCATTTTTCGTATCAGGTTCTATCAGAAGGAAAGATTTTACAGTTAACGGAACTATAAAAAATTTTGAATTGAAAAAAGAGCCGGTTATTTCCGTATATTCTCCCGAAATTAAGGAGTGGATTCCGGATATTTTCGGTGATATCTATGTGGCTGCTTCTATCAATTCGGGAAAAATTAAAAAGTTTAAATTTAATTTTGATGTAAAGGAGTTTGCATTTAGAGGATTTAAAGCTACCGGTTTTATTGAAGCAGATTCTGACGATGGTCTTTCAAAAGATATTCCTTTAAAAGGGAAACTTGAAGGAGATAATGGCTCTTTGTCTTTTGACGGATACTTTGATTTCCAAGGGAAGTTCTTGAATCTTTCTCTAAATGCGAAGAAATTTCTTCTCTCATCTTTTGATTTTTTGAAAAAAGAGGGAGTTTCGGGAATAGTTAATGGAAAAGGAGAAATTTATGGAAAGCTGAATAATATTAGTGGAAATCTTACTTTTTTAGCTCCAGAATTTTCTTATTTTGGGGAGCGGTTTAACGATGTTAAAGGTTCTGTACTGTTTTCCTATCCTTCCATTTTTATAAAAGGGAAAAGCGAAGACGGAAGGCTTAATGTAAGTAAAGTCGCAATTAATTTTTCTCCGGGGTTTTCAATAGATGTGGCAGGTTCTGTTAAAAATTCACATCTGTTAACTGTTGAGGAAATTCTTAAAAGATATAAAATCGAGAATCCTGTTAAATTGGAAGGAGTTGCCAGTGGAGATTTTTCCGTTTCATTTAGGCACGGAACAGAAAATCCGGTTAAATTTGATGTTTTTGTAACCGATTTTGATGGGCACTATCAAGTTCCGGGTGTAGTTTCCGGAAATGCCACGGGAAAAGGGAAAGTAGCTTTTGATAAAAGGTTTATCCTTGATTTAAAAGGTTCTGCCGGAGATACACTTCTTTCGGGTCTTTCTTTTAACGATGGTTTTTTCAATTTAACTATTGACGGGGAGAACTTGTCTGTAAAAGGAGAGAAGTTTAAATCCACTCTTTTTGATAAAGCTAATACAAGTTTCGATGTAAGTGTAGAGTTGAAAAAGCAACTAATAAACGGGGATTTCAATTTTTCGGGAGAGAAAAATCTTGATTTTCTTTCTCTTAAAACGGATTTCAAAGGGAAAATCACAGGTGGTTTTAAGAATTTCTCAATTCCTGTTTCAGGTAAACTAAAGCTTTTATCTCCTTATGTTAAAGAGGCATCTCTTATCGATTTTAAGGGAGAAATTACAGAACCGGATAATAAAGGTAATTTTTCTTTTAGCTCTTCACAGGTTAATTTATCTCTTTCTCTTGATGGACAAATGATCCGTGTTAATGGTCAGATCAAAGATTTGCAGTTTCCGTTTGAGAAAGGGAAAGCCGCTCTTGGACTTGGGTTTATAGATTTGAAAATTCCCGAATTTGATTTGGATAAATTGGCAGGGAATATAAATGTTCCCGTATTGTCTGTTAAATATGACAACTATCCCGAGATTTATACAGTTTCGGGAGTTTTTGCTAAGTTAGATGGAATGAATTTAGAGGTTAGGGATGCCGGTTTTGCATTTGAAGGAGGTTCTTTCACTGTTCGAGATATAACAGTAAACAGAGAAGAAATTAACGGAGAACTTTCAGGTTCTGTGGAAGGAATGTTTATTAACCGATTTTTAAATATGAAAGATATATTTTCTATAGTTTCGGGAGATATCGATGCTTCTACGAAATTTTCCTACAAATTTGAAAAAAAAGCTTTGAATTACTCTGCATCGGTGGTGTCAAATAGAATTGAATGTTATGCCAAGTATATTTTAGGAAAAATGGAAATAACCGATCTGGGCATTGGAATTAAAGACGGAAAACCGGTTAATTTACTTGCAAGAATTTTAGTATCAGGTGGGAATGTGGTTGTTTCCGGTAAGGATAGTGATATCATATCTATTTCTCTTTTTAATATTCCGATTGGAGAAGCAGGCATATGGAGAGCAAAGGTTACGGGTAATTTGAAATATGATGGAAAAAAAATAGATGGAGGAATAGCTGTAAGTCGTCCTCTAATTTTGAAAATCGGTTCGAATAAAAGGGAGAGTTCTTCGGTATCTTTACCCTTTGATGCAGATGTGAATATAAATTTTACGGAACCGTTGGTGATTAAAACGGAAATATGGAAAGCAACTATTCTTCCGTCGTTAAAATTTACTACCAGAGATTTTCTGCCTGTTATTTCAGGGAATTTTTTTATTCTTAATGGAAACATAAAATATATGGGTAAAGACTTTGAGATCGGTTCAGGTTCCGGTGTGATAAATAATCTTTTTACTGTGAAAGGTACACTGAATATAGTATCTTCTACTGAAATAGGAGATTATCTGGTCTATATGTTTGTCAGAGGTTCTCTATCCTCTCCGGTCCTTTATTTTTCTTCAGAACCACCTCTATCGAAAGAGCAGATTTTAAGTTTAATAATGACAGGAGCAACTCCTTCGGATATGGAAAGGAGTAATGAACTGTTTCCTGTCGTACAGGTAGCCTATTATGCTTCTTCTTTAGTTTTAAAGCCGATCGAAAAGCAGTTTTCTAAAATTTTCAAATTGGAGACATTTAGAGTAGAACCTTATATTACTCGTTATGGAGAAACGGTTTTAAAATTATCACTATCAAAGCGGCTCGGAGATAGATTAAGGATTGTGGGTTATCAGACTACCGGTCAGGATTCCGAATTTAGTTTGGGTTTTCAATATTTTGTAGGAAAATATAAAAATTTATATTTCGAATATTTATACAGTAACTATTATGCCAATGAGTACGGTATAGGTTTTGAAGTGAGGGTTGATAATTGGGAAGATTTAAAAAAGATGAGATTACGAAAATAGTAGAGAAGTTAAAAGAGGCGGGAGGAGTTTTTGAAGCTCCTCCATCTCACGCTATTTACCGTGTTCGTTTGGGAAACGGTGTTGTGACGATATATGGAACCGGTTCTGTTGTTTTTGGAGGAAAAGATGCGAAAAAAGTGAAAGGTATAGTTGATGATGTTTTACTTTCTACTCTTGATAAGACTTCAAGAATTGGATGTGATGAAGCTGGAAAGGGTGAATATATAGGACCTCTTGTGGCGGCAGCAGTTTTTTGTGATGAGGAGTGTGTGGAAAAACTTGTAAAATTCGGTGTTGAGGATTCTAAGAAACTTTCCGATAAAAAGCTTTTCTATTTGGTTGAAAAGATAAAAGAAATTGCTCATGGTAAAGTTAAGGTTTTAATGCCGGAAGAGTATAATCGTCTGTATGCGAAGATAGGAAATCTTAATAAGCTTTTAGATACTGTTTATTGTGAGCTTTTGGAATCGATATTGAAAAAGTATTCCGTTAAAAAGGTAATTGTTGATAAATACGGACCGTCTCTTGAGAAAAAGTTGAGGAAATTTATTCCCGATAATATAGAGATAGTTGTTGTCGAAAAAGCCGAATCTGACCCTGTTGTTGCAGCAGCTTCTATAATTGCAAGAGGTGAAAGATTGAAAAAAATGGATTTTCTGGAAAGCAGGTACGGTTTGACACTTCCCAGAGGAAATAAACCTGAAGAGATTAGAGATTTTTTAAACGTCGTACCTTCGGAACTTTTACCAAAGCTTGTTAAACTTCATTTTAAAATGAATATAGGAGAGTGAAATGAGGAGATTTAATAAAATATTAACTATACTGGGTGCGGTTTTTCTGCTGTTTCTATTCGTATCTTTTCTAAGGTTTCTTTTTGGACAAGGGGATACTTATCCTTCCAAAGGAATAGCTATCCTAAAGGTTAAAGGGGTTATAACCGATTCGGAATATTATCTTAATGAACTTAAAAAGCTAAAAAAAGATAAAAGAGTAAAGGCGATAGTTTTGAGAGTAGATTCTCCAGGAGGTTCGGTTGTTCCGTGCCAGGAGATATACAGCGAAATTTTAAGGATAAAAAAAAGTAAACCGGTTGTTGTTTCGATGGGTTCTGTTGCTGCTTCGGGGGGGCTTTATATATCTGTTGCGGCTACGAAAATTTTTGCCGAGTCTGCAACGATAACCGGAAGTATCGGGGTTATAATGCAAACTATGAACTTTAAAAAAGTAGCTGATAGGGTTGGTATAAAAGTCGTAACTGTAAAAAGCGGATCTCATAAAGATCTTTTGAATCCGTTTAAACCGGTTGATAAAGGCGATGTGGAAATAATTCAGTCATTGATTAACGATGTTTTTTCCCAGTTTCTTGAGGCTGTTTCACAAGGAAGAAAAATAAACATATTAAACCTTAGAAAAATAGCCGACGGAAGAGTTTTTTCGGGAAGAAGAGCTTTGAAATTAGGTCTTGTTGATAAGATAGGGGACTTACATGATGCTGTTGAGGAAGCAAAAAAACTTGCCAATGTTCCGGATGCCCATCCTTTTGAGGTTAAAAGAAAAACTTCATTTTTCGATAGGGTTTTCAGTGAAAACAGTAAAATTGTTTTTGATAAAATAGGCGTAATTATAAACGGAGAATTGGAAAGTAAAAGATTGATGTATCTATATTAGCAAGTAAGGAGGCTTTGTGGATAGCTTGAAACAGCATATTAAAACGTGGTTAAATGAAAAGTTAAATAAAAGTAAGCCTGT
>JALSLT010000103.1 GCA_026988135.1 Desulfurobacterium sp. | reverse complement strand
GATATTTATCCATACACTTATATCGGCTATTATAGCTGTTATCTGTACTATCCTATTGCCTTCTAAATTGGATAGAAGAATTTCCATTAAAAACCTGTTATCTATATTTCTATTAACTTTTTTAACACCTATTGTGGGTTATTTCCTAATCCCAACCATCTTTTTATGGTTCCTTAGAAGAGAAAAAATAGAAGATATAGACTACCTTAAACTTGCAATAAAAGACATAACCATGGAAAAAGTAAAAGCAAAACCCCGAAAATTTGGTGAAGCTGCCTTGACACAACTTGTTAAGAAAAAACAGATTAACAACGAAAGCTTTATATTTGTAATAAGTAACTTTATCCACCCTCAAACAATAAACGCCATAAAACAGGCTCTTGCATCTTCAAATGATGAAGTCAGATTATACGCTTTTTCTATACTATCAAAGTCTGAAGATAAAATTAGTGAAAAAATAGGAATTTTAAAGGAAGAGCTTAATAAAACTAATAACCATCAAGAGAAAGGAATGATATGTTTTGAACTTGCAAGTTTATACTGGGATATGTACTATCTGGGGCTGGTTGACAAAGAACTTGAAAATTTCGTTCTAAAAGAAACGGAAAACTTTATTCATAGAGCTTTAAACTATACAAAAAATCCAGAAATCGATTTTCTTGCAGGAAAAATCTATCTTAAAAAATTGGATTTAGACCGTGCAGAACAGTTTCTTACAGAAGCTTTTAAAAGTGGAGATAAAATTCTTAAGGCAAAAATTGCTCCCTACCTTGCTGAAATCTACTTTCATAAAAAAGACTTTAAAAATGTTGAAGAAATGTTTTCTTTAATAACCCTTCCTCTACAGCCCGACGTGCTTTTTATGAAAAAGTTCTGGATAGGTGAAAGATGGTCAAAGTAGATAAAGGAAAAAATGTTGATGTTTTAATAATAGCTGAAGGAACATACCCTTATGTTAAAGGTGGAGTGAGTTCATGGATACACAGTCTTATCACCGGTCTGTCCGATTTTAATTTTGGAATAGTATTCCTTGGAAGCAAAGAGGAGAACTATGGAGATATAAAATATGAGCTTCCGGAAAATCTTACATTTTTATCGGTTAATTTCATTTTTAGTGACCAGGAAAAGCCAGAGCCGGAAATAATAAATGCAGGAAAAGAAAAATTTGAAAAGATAAAAGAAATCCACAAATGGTTTAGAGGACAGAAGGGAAAACTTTTTTTAGAAATTCTTCAGAAAAGGGCATTCTATCTTACAGAAATAAAGGAAGAGGAGTTCCTTTACAGCAAAGAAGCATGGAATTTTATAGCTGAAAGTTATTTTGAATATGCCGTCGATTCTCCTTTTGTAGATTATTTCTGGACTATAAGAAACATTCATGACCCAATATGGAGAGTCAGCAAGGTTATGGAAGAACTTCCATCTCCCACCATTGTTCATAGCCCATCAACAGGCTATGCAGGTTTCCTTTCAGCCCTTATAAAAGAGGAGAAAAAAATTCCTTTCATTTTAACTGAGCACGGTATCTATACAAGAGAAAGGAAAATAGATATAGTTAATGCAGACTGGATAAAAGACCGCTCTTTCTTCTTCCAGAAAGAGATTGATGATATAGAATATCTAAAAAAAATGTGGATAAACTTTTTCACAGGAATAGGAAAATTTTCCTACGATACCAGTGATATGATTATTTCCCTTTTTGAAAAGGCAAGAAAGCTTCAACTAAAACTTGGAGCACCACCTGAAAAAACAAGAGTAATCCCAAACGGAATTAAGGTTGAAACATTTTTAGAAGCAAGAAAAAGCAGGCCAAAAGAAATTCCAAAAGTAATTGGCCTTATAGGTAGAGTTGTCTCTATTAAAGATATTAAAACATTTATAAAAACAATGAGAATAGTGGTAAATAAATTACCTGAAGCAGAAGGATGGATTATAGGACCCATTGATGAAGATATCTCATATTTTGAAGAATGTGTAAAACTCACAAATGTTCTTGAACTGCAAAACAATATTAAATTTTTAGGATTTCAAAACCTTAAAGAAATTTTTCCAAAAATAGGATTAACAACATTAACTTCTATAAGTGAAGGGATGCCTCTTGTTATACTTGAATCTTTTGCAGCAGGTGTTCCGGTAGTGGCAACGGATGTTGGTTCCTGCAGACAACTCATATACGGTGGACTGAATGAGGAAGATGTAAAAATCGGAAAAGCGGGAGAAATCTGCCAGGTTGCAAACCCATCCCAGCTTGCAGAAAACTACTTAAAACTTCTAACTAACGAAGCGGAATGGATAAAATGCCAGAAAGCTGGAATAGAGAGAGTTGAGAAATTCTACACCTATCAGGAATTTCTTGATAATTACAGAGAGATATATAGGAGTTTTGATAATGGCAGGAATTTCGTTTGAACTTAAACGGGCATTAAAAGGGAAAAAAATAACAAATTTACTTCTTGCATTTACATATTCAACCTCGTTAAGTGCCGGACCATGGATAATTTCCATATTAAGCATTATTTTTGCCGGGATAACAGCTGAAAGGGCAGGTGTTCCCCATGAAATCATAAGAAAGTATCAAATCGTAATAACCTATATAACAGCTTTCAGCTTAATCCTTTCAGGACCCTTCCAGTTACTGTTCACAAGATATATAGCCGATAGACTTTTTGAAAAAAAAGAGGAAAAGCTTTTATCAAATTTTACAGGAGTGTTACTCCTAAATCTACTGATAGGATTTATTTTCGGAGTATGCTTTACTCTTTTAACTTCATTAAAGGATATTTTCAATAATGCACCGTTTTTTGTAATTTCTTTTATATTTTCTCTGTCTCTCATGACAGGATTCTGGATAATTAACACCCTGCTTACATCATTTAAAAGCTATAAATACATACTTTTCTCTTTCATAACAGGTTTTGGAATTATGATTTTATCCGCTCCTTACGCAGGCAGGTTTGGCCTCTCCGGCTTAATGGTTTCATTCTTCATAGGTCTTTCAATAGTATTTATCCTGCTAATAGGATATATTTTCTACCAATATGATACCGACAGACTAATTGAGTTTGAGTTTTTAAACAAAGAAAAAATATTCATTTCTCTTTCTTTCGTTGGGCTTTTTTACAATATAGCCATCTGGGCTGATAAATTTATTTTCTGGTTCTCACCTACAACAGGCGAAAACGTTATAGGACCATTCAACGCATCTATCGTTTATGATATTCCAATATTCCTTGCATATCTTGTAATATCACCTGGCATGGGAATCTTTTTCCTTAAACTTGAAACAGAATTTGCCGAATATTACGATAGATATTACTCCGCTGTAAGAGAGGGAGAAACCCTTGACAGAATCTACGAACTTGGGATTGAACTTGTAAACGCTGTAAGAACACTAATTCAGGAAGTTTTAAGAATTCAGGCAATTGCAGTTATAATAATATTTCTTATGGAATTCATAATTTTTAAGTTTCTCCATTACTCACCATTGTATCTTCCCCTTTTTAACATTTTACTGCTTGGAACATATCTTCAGCTTGTTGTTATGACCATAATTGCCGTTCAATTCTATTTTGACCTTAGAAACTATGCACTTTATACGACACTAACTTTTGCTCTTTTTAATATAGTACTTACCATATTATCCATATACGCAGGGCCTTTCTTTTATGGATACGGCTTTTTCGGTTCATTGGTTATAAGCTTTCTTGTCGGAATTTTCCTTATCAGGAGGTTTTTAAGTGAGATTCATTACAGGACTTTTATGCTTATTTAGTATTTTCCAGCTATTTGCTTCAAATACCTACGGAAGTAGCCCTTCCGCAGCTGTTATCTATTCAAACCCTCCAGATGAGATTTTACATCTTTACGATTGGATAGTGGTTGACCCCACTACATTTAACATAAAGCAGTTTAAAGATGAAAAGTTTTATATAAAAAAACACGCTAAGTTAATCGCCTACCTGAGCATCGGAGAAATAGAAAAAAATGAACTTTTTTCTATTTCTGAAAACTTTAAAAAAACATGTATCATAGGAGAAAATAAACAGTGGAAAAGTAAAATTCTTGATATCAGAAACCCAACCTGTTTAAAATATCTTAAGGAAAAACTTAACAAGCTGGATGATTATGACGGTTTTATGTTTGACACTATAGATTCCTACCAGATAGCTCTACCGGAAAACGAATGGAAATCCTATGAAAAAGCTGAAATTGACTTTATAAAAAATTTCAAGAAGAGCCACCCGGAAAAATTACTGCTTTTAAACAGACCTTTTAACATAATTGAAAAAATTTATCCCTACATAGATGGAGTTATCGCTGAATCCTTATATTATGGAGTTGATAACAAAACAAATTACACCCGGCAAGATAAAGAAAATACCAATTGGCTTCTAAGAAAATTAAATGAGATAAAAAAGTTCAATCTTCCAATCATCGTAATAGATTACATCCCAAAAAATAAAAGCATTTTAAGAAAAACTGTTGCAAAAAAAATAGAAAAAGAAGGTTTTATACCGTGGATAACAGATAAACACCTCAAAGGAATAGGGGAAGGAATTTTCCACTTTATACCAAGAAAAATAGCCCTTGTCTCAAATATCAACTACCAGGACAGTTTACTTCATACGATGGTTCAACTTCCCCTTGAATGGCTCGGATTTGTCCCTGTTTTTTATAATTCAAGCAATCTACCTGAGCTTGATGATTCCTATACCGGGGCTATAGTATGGCTTGAGAGAAATCCATCTAATGAGGAGAAAAGGAAGATAGAAAAATGGATAAAAAAATACCTGTCTAAAGGAAAAAATATATTTATAATAGACCCTGAAATTCTGGAGAACAGATTTTTATCGGATGTACTGAAAATAAAAATTTATAATAACAATTCTACTTCAAAAGCGAAGTTTAAAACAATTTTTATGGATGGTTCTTACAACTTTGAAATTCAGGCTACGTCGGTACTAAAAGAAGTTTTAAAACAGCCCATAGAAGGAAAGCCTTTAATAAAACTAAAAAACGATAAAAATCAAATTTATGTTCCAGCTGCCATTATTTCCTGGGGTGGTTATTCCGATTCAGAATATTTAATAAGAACAATTTTTAACGACGATTTATGGGTTGTTAATCCCTTTAAACTGTTCAGCAAAATTTTTGGAACAATGCCTGCACCGGATATAACAACAGAAAATGGAAAAAGAATACTAACTGTCCATATAGACGGCGACGGATTTGACGGAACAGTCAGCTTCGCAAAAGATAAAATCCCTGCGCAAATAATAGAAGAAAAGCTTATAAAAAGATATCCAGAGATACCTCACACAGCATCTGTAATCGTTGGCCAGATTAAAGACAAAGAAAAACTTGTAAAAATAGCAAAATCTATTTTTAGCCTAAAAAATGTTGAAGCTGCAAGCCACTCCTTTTCTCATCCTTTTAGCTGGAAGGATTTCTATCTTTTAGAGCAGGGAGTTACCCCTGATGATAAAAAAGAACTAAAATATGGCTATTATTTAAACATTAAAGGATACACCCCTTCTCTTAAAGAAGAGATTATAGGTTCTATAGACTGGATAAATAAAAATCTGCTTCCCAAAAATAAGAAAGTTAAAGTTTTCTTATGGACAGGCGACTGTGTACCTATAAAAGATGCAGTAAAACTCACTTACAAAGCGAAGATATATAATGTTAACGGAGGAGATACAACAGCCACTAAAAACCATCCATTTCTCTCTTGCATCTCTCCTATGGGAATAAACATAGGAAATTATTTCCAGATATACGCCCCTATTCAGAATGAAAATATATATACACAAAGCTGGACAATACCTGACGGCTACAAAAAAGTTATACAAACGTTTAAAATTACAGATAAACCTTACAGGCTAAAACCAATAAGCATCTATTATCACTGGGATTCAGGAGCTTACAAAGCATCGCTGAAAACACTTGAAGATGTATATAGTTGGGCTTTAAATCAGAATCCTATTCCACTGTTTCTTTCAGAATATGCTCAAAAAGTCCTTGAATTTAGAACCACAGCTCTGGCTGCAAAAGGTAACAGATGGATAATAAAAAACAGCGGTAATCTTAGAACTCTACGGGTTCCTCTATCTTTTGGCTATCCTGATATTCAAAATTCAAAGGGAGTTATAGGGTATAAAAAAATCAACAATCAACTTTATATCCATCTTGATAGTTCGGGAGATTATGAAATAGTATTCTCAAAAAACGATTTAAACCCTTTTTATATAGTGGAATCTAATGGAATTGTCACTTCCTACCAGAAAAGCAATGGAAAGTTTAAGATAAGTTTTAAAACATACAAAAAAAACTTGCAAATTACTCTATTAGCAGAGGATACGTGCGATGTTAAAACATCAGAAAATGCAGAACTCATTAAAAGAGGAAAAATCACAATCGTTAAGTTTAAAGAGAACAAAGGAAGCATTGAAGCAGATTGCAAGTATTAAAGTTTTTTCAAAGATAGAAATATTTATTTTTATCATGCTTCTTGCTCTCCTTGCTATTTTTCTTTTTCCAAGGCAAAAGATTAGCTATCTTTTAAGAAGCGGTAACGATAATCCTGATATAGGGCTTTCCCGAGCCTACATAAAAAGTTTATTAAGAATAGAAAAGAAACCTGAACTTATGTTACTCTTGATTGAAAATGACATGAAAACGGGAAACTACGAAGAAGCCTTATCTCTTATTAACGAGCTGGAAAAAATGGATAACATTCCAAAAAAGAAAATTTTGTATATGAAACTTAAAATATACGAAACTCAATACTTTTCCAAAAACAGCAAAAAAAGCAAATTA
>JALSLT010000102.1 GCA_026988135.1 Desulfurobacterium sp. | reverse complement strand
TGATTATATGGTAATTTATGATTTTGGAAAAGTTGTTCAAAAAGGAAAGCCGGAAGATGTTTTGGTAAATCCGGAAACTGAGAAAGTTGCAAAGATTTTGGGATTTAAAAATATATTTAAAGCGACTGCCGTAAAAATACCAGGTGGAACTGTTCTAAAAGTAAGAGAGATAGAAATTTTTCTAAAAGGGAAGAACTACTGTGGGGATGTTTCCGTTGTAATTCCTTCCCACTCTTTTTGCCCGGGTAATAAAGGAAGCAGTAAGGTTTTTAAAGGAAGAATAAAAAAAGTCGTTTTTAAGGGAGTGTTTGTGGAGTGTTTAATTGAAATATCGGGTGAATTGGTCGTTTCATCCGTATTTTCAAAACGTTCTTTTGTTAAAAATGGATTTAATGAAGGGGGTTTTTTTGATTTTTCTATTGTGGAAGATGATGTGGTTGTTCTCCAAGTTTAGTTTTCTTCATAAAACTTATTCAGAAATATAGTAAAATATGCGTTCTATTCTGACTTTCTGGAGGAAATATGGAGGTACTTTTCGGTATTTTTTTAACTTGGGTTGTTAAAATCCTTTACGCTCTTGCGGTGTTTGTGATTGGGAAGGTGGTTGCTAAAAAGGTAAGTCATATTCTTGTAGGGGTGCTTAAGAAAGCGAATATTGATGAAACTCTTGTGAAATTTTTGGAAACCACGGTTTACATAGTGCTGCTTGTTCTTATAATAATTGCCGCCCTCGGGGCTTTAGGGATTAATACAACATCCTTCGCAGCAATTATTGGTGCCTTTGGCCTTGCTGTCGGTTTTGCCGTTCAGAGTAATATTTCGAATATAGGAGCGGGAATACTTCTTATTCTATTGAAACCATTTAAAAAAGGTGATTTTGTAGAGGTCGCAGGAACGGCAGGGACTGTGGAAATTCTTGGGATACTTAACACAACTCTTAAAACACCTGATAATGTTGTTATTTTTGTACCGAATTCAGCAATTATCGGTGGAAATATTAAGAACTATTCTTTGGAACCTATTAGAAGATTGGATTTGGCAATAGGTATAGGGTATGAAGATGATGTAAAGAAAGCAAAAGAAGTTTTGATGAATATTCTGAAAAGGGATAGTAGAATTCTTAAAGAACCGGCTCCGTCTGTTGGAGTAGCAGAGCTTGCTGATAGCAGTATCAATTTCTTTGTGAGACCGTGGGTTAATAGTGGGGATTACTGGGCTGTTAGGAGTGATCTTCTTGAAAAGATAAAAACAGAGTTTGACGAAAACGGAATTTCAATACCATATCCTCAGATGGATGTTCATGCCGATATTAAAAAGTGATCTGTTTCTCCCCGTATTTGTTTATCTGTTCCATGGCTTCAACAAGGTAGTCCATCTGTTCTTCGGTGTGAACATAGTGGACGGATATACGTAACCATCCGGGTTTTTGTTTACCCAAATTATTATCTTCCAGATTAAGCAGGTCATGACCGTAAGGACCGGTGCAGGAACAGCCGGCCCTTGTTTCTATTCCGAATTCGTTAGATAAAGATTCACACATAGTATATGGGCCGATTTTTTTAGGTATTATGGAAATGATACCGATGTTATCGGCATCCATATCTCCAAGAATTTGAAAATGTCCACTTTGTTTCAGTTTTTCTAGTAGATAATCGAAAAGTTTTTTCTTTTCATCTTTTAACCATTTTAGTCCGACTTCGTTACGTAATTTATAGGCAAGGCTTGCTTTTATAAGGTTTAATATCGGGGGAGTTCCCGCATCTTCTCTTTTTTCAGGATTCTCTTTGAAAAAGTGGCTTTTTCTGCTTACATAAGTTACTGTTCCTCCTCCCGGGTATGTAGGAGGAATTGAAGTATCTACAATCTGTTTTCTAATTAAAAGAAGACCGATAGAGCCGGGTCCACCTATTAGTTTATGAGGTGAAACGAACATGGCATCAAACAACTCTGATGGAACATTCATATAAGGAGATGCTGCAGCAGCATCGAAACAGATAGTTGCCCCGTATCTCCTTAGCATATGGGATAGTTCTTTATATGGAGAAATTATTCCGGTTGCGTTTGATGCAATTGAGAAAGATGCAATAATTTCCCTTCCTTTATTACTTTTTAAGATTTGCTCAAGGTGGAGAAGGTCTATCGTTCCTTCTTTCGTTAATCGTATTCTTTTAACTTCGCATATAGATTCTCTAAAACCAAGCTCATTTGAGTGGTGTTCGTAAGGACCTATAATTGCGAGGGGTATTTTTTCTATTTCAACTTTTTTAAATCTGTTAAGTGTTGCCGGAGGAATATAGAGTCCTTTCAGTTCAAGAAATTTTTTGATAGCTCCGGTAGCTCCGAAACCCGCAGGGATAACGAGAAAGTCCTTTTCAAGCTCAAATAGTTTTTTTAATAGGTTTCTTGCATGTTCATAGGCTGTTTCTGTTATCCTTGCTAATGTTGCATTTTCCGAATGGGTATTGGCATAATAGTTGAGGAATTTCTTTATCCTTTTTTCAATAGTTTTATAGCCTAATCCGGATGCCGTGTAGTCAAAATATCCTCTCTTCCTTTCGCTGATTAAATTTTCAAAAATCTCCTGTTTAATCTCTTTATTTTTTGATAACAGAGGACTAAAAAGATTTTCTGTTACTTTTTTACTTAATGACGCCACTTGCTATTCCCCATCTGTGGGCGTAGAGTCTTCCGTAAGGTCTTGCACTTACAGGAACAATTTTTGTGAAAGGTTTTGACATAATTTCTTCAACACTTAATCCGAATCTGTTTGCAAATCCTTTTAATTCTTCTTTAAGGAGATTTTTCTCTTTTTCGTCTATTTCAAAAATTTTCACCTCTTTTCCAAGGTATTTTTCCGGAACTTCACCTCTTACATAAATTATTCCACCGTGCATTCCCGTTGCACAATAGTCTCCGACTATATCTTCTCCGGTCTTTCTATTAAGTCCAAGAAGTATCAGTTTCCCACCTGCCATATATTCACCAAAGAAATTCCCGGCTTTTCCGCCTATTATAAGAGTGGGAACAAACTCTTTATAGCCTTTCATATGGATACCGACTCTGTATCCGACATCTCCTTCTATGTAAACTTTACCGCCTCTCATTCCGTAACCGCAAACATCGCCGGCATGGCCTCTGACGATAATTTCTCCTTTCATCATTGTGTTACCGACGCAGTCTTGCGAGTTACCGAAAACTTCTATTTTAGGGTTGTATAAAAATATCCCGAGGTCGTTTCCGGCAATTCCGTGTATTTCTATTTTTATCGGTTCTTTTATACCTGTGCCGATATATCTTTGACCGAACACTTCTCTTAGAATGATTTTGCTTGCATTTTTATTGACTAGTTCTCTTATCTTTTGGTTAACAATTTTATAATGAGCTGTTCTGCACACTATTTCATAAGTTGTTTCGTTAAGTTGTTTTACTTCCATTTTATCCCTCTTTCATAAAATTTAGATGCAAGCAGGATGGCATTTGTCGCTGTTACAGTTGTTCATCAAAGCTATTACTGGCTCTCCCGCTTTTGGCATCCATACTTTCTCAGGATTGTTACATATTACCCTTATGGCAGATTCTTCACTTGCCATGTAAACAGTATCTTTATTGATTGCTGCTACAAACGGGCGCAGTTTGATTCTGTCGTTAAATCCTATTAGGCCGTCTTTATATGCAAATAACATTGCAAAAGGACCGTTTAACATGGCTGAGGAGTAAACTTCTCTTATTTTCATTGCAAGTTCGTTTATCTTGTCAAGTTTTTTTTCTCTAATGTAGTCTATGTCCTTCCAGAAGGGCGCTGCTATTGCCAGTAATGTCGCTTTTATAGGTAGTTTGTGTTTTCTGAAAAGAAGGTCAAATATATAAGCGGCGACTTCCGTATCCGTTAAAAGGGTGCATTTATATCCGTACATTTCGACGTATCTTTTGTTTGTTCCGTAGGATGTTATTTCTCCGTTATGAACTATTGACCAATCGAGTACTGTAAATGGATGTGCTCCGCCCCACCAGCCGGGAGTGTTTGTTGGAAATCGGGTGTGAGCTATCCAAATATTGCCTTGGTACTGGTCTATTTCGAAAAATTCTCCGATTTCGTCCGGTTCTCCTACTCCTTTAAAAGCTCCCATATTTTTTCCGCTTGAGATGACGTAGGCACCGGCAATCTTTTCATTTATTGTCATGATTGCCCTTACGACCATATCTTCTTCGGTTTCAAGGGGGAGTTTTACGTCATTTTTCGGAGTTACAAAGTATCTGTAAAAAAGAGGAGGAGTTGTTTTTTTATAGAGGGAAGAGATACTTTTTGTCGGGATAAGTTCGCTTTTTACTATGTGGAAAAATCTGTTTAAAACACCGGTTATTTCTGTAATTTTGTCCAGGTCGTCTATCATTATATGAAAGGCGTAATATTCGGCCATATTGGGATATATGCCGTATGCGGCATAACCTGCTCCCATTCCGTTTCCTCGCTCTTTCATAGAAGTTATGGAGTCAAATATGTATTTACCGGAAACTCTTTCTCCGTTTCGGTTTATGAATCCTGCAAGGCCGCAGCCGGACATTTCAGAATAATTTTTCATTATTGTGGCCTCCAGCTTTTGTATCCTGTTTTGTCTTGCTGGATTTTTTCTTCTCTCCAGCTTTTTGGTAGGTGAACAAGACCGAAATCAATGTCAACGAGTTTTTCTTTGAAATCAGAAATATCTATCTTTTGCTTTATTAGTCCGGTAAGGATACCGACTCTGTCTATTGCTCCGATTGCCACAAATCCCACGAGGAGATTATCTTTTATTATTACTTTTCTGTAGTAACCTCTGCTTTTGAATTGGTCGTTTACGAGAATTTCGTGAGTTGTATCCGGTGGCTCTGCTAATCCGGCATTTAGAACTGGTGTTTCTTTAAGAAATTTAAGGGAGTTTAGAGGAAGTCCTCCCAGATATTCTATCTCTTCTCCAGCCATGTTTAGACCTGCTATCCATCCCTGTTCGTATGCAAGAGGAAAGAGCGGTAGATTCTTTTTTTGATTATCTATTATGTCAATGTTGATAATGCAATCCCCTGCTGCATAGATATCTGGGCAGGAAGTTTCCATATGAAGGTTAGTGTCTATTCCTCCGTTAACTTCTAATCCCGCTTCTTTTGCAAGTTCGGAGTTAGGCCTTACGCCTATGGCTATTATTACGGCGCCCGCTTTAATGGTTTCACCTGTTTTTAGTTTTACACTTTCAACCTTGTCGTTTCCTAATATTTCTTCTACTGTGTTTTCAAAATAGAAATTGATACCGTTATTTTTCATTATTTTTTCAACTATTTCGGAACCCCTGTTATCAAGGGCTTTTCCTAAAACTTTGTTTAAAAGTTCCACAACGTGAACGTCTATTCCCCGTTTTTTTAGGAAATAAGCAACTTCGAGTCCTATAAATCCGGAACCGATAACAACTACTTTATCTACACCGTTTTTTTCTATGAATTCCTTGGCTTTTTTTGCACTTTTCAGTTCTGTGAAAGTGAATACACCTTTTTTCTCTTTTCCTTTTATCGGAGGTACGAAAGGTGTTGCACCTGTTGCAATTAGAAGCTTGTCATAACTTTCGGCGATTCCGGTGTCAAGAACAACTTCTTTTTTAGAGGTATCTATTTTTTCCGCTTTAGTTCCGAAAAGGACTTTAACATCGTTTTTTACATAGAAATCTTTCTCTTTATATACAAGTTTCTCTTTTGGGATATCAATCAAAATATCTGCAATAAGAGGTTTTGAGTAGCATCCTTCGGTTTCATAGGTTATAACCGTAATGTTAGCCTCTTTGTCTTTTTTTCTGATTCCGTTTATGCAGCCAATGGCCGCTGCACTGTTACCGATTATTACATATTTCATCTCTACCTCTCCTTATCGTAAATGAGGGCTCTGTTGGGACAGGCTTCTACACATGCGGGAAAATCTCTTCCCTCGCACAGGTCGCATTTTGAAGATTGTCTCTTCTCTATATTGGGATGGACACATCCAAAAGGACACAGAAGAACGCAACTCCAGCATCCTACACATTTTTTTTCATTAAGATGAACTGTTCCGTTGTCATTTTGATACAGGGCACCTGATACACATGCATCAACACAGAAAGGGTGTTTACAGTGTCTGCAAGTTACGGAAAGGGAAACTGCTCCTTCCACTTCAACTTTTGGGCGTGGTATGAGATTTTCAAGTTTATAAGCTTTAATCGGATCCTGAGATTTGCTGTGGACCATGGTGCAAGCTACTTCACAGTACCTGCAAGACATACAGTTTCCTTCTATAGGATAAATCTTATATAGGTTTCTTTTTCTGTTTTTCATCCTTCTTTTCTCCCTACATTCCGGCAGGTAAAACGCCAAGGATTTTGTTTTCCTGTTCTGTAAGTCCGATGCTTCTTAGCCTTAGTCTGTTTCCTTTTATGCTTTCGATTGCGTTTATACCCATGGCTCCAAGCATCTCTTTTATGTCATGCTTCCATGCTCTTAAAATGTTAGATAGGTTTTCTGCGACTATTTCAGGGTTTAATCTTTTTGCCAGTTTGGGGTTGTTGGTTGTGATTCCCCAGGCGCACTTTCCTGTATGGCATTGTTGACACTGGGTGCAGCCTGCCGCAAGAAGGGCTACTGTTCCGATATATACGGCATCGGCACCGATGGCGATGGCTTTTAAAACATCAACGGGATTTCTGAATCCTCCTGCCGCTATAAGTGAAACACTGTTTCTTAATCCTTCTTTTCTTAATCTTTCGTCGACTACTGCAATAGCAAGTTCTGTAGGGATGCCTACGTAGTCTCTTAAAGATTTTGGTGTTGCTCCGGTTCCGCCTCTAAACCCGTCAATAGCAATTATGTCAGCTCCGGCGTGAGCTATACCTGAAGCTATTGCTGCTACGTTATGAACGGCAGCGATTTTTACAGATACGGGTTTTTTGTAATTAGTGGCTTCTTTTAAGGCGTATATTAACTGTCTCAAGTCTTCAATAGAGTAAATATCATGGTGCGGAGCGGGAGATATGGCATCTGTCCCGATCGGAATCATTCTTGTTTCGGCGATTCCTTCATTTACTTTTTCTCCCGGTAGATGTCCTCCGATTCCAGGCTTTGCTCCCTGTCCGATTTTTATCTCTATTGCTGCGGATGTTTCAAGGTATTCTATGTCGACACCGAAACGTCCGGAGGCAACTTGAACAATTGTGGAACTTTTAAATTCTCTTAGGCTTTTGTGAAGGCCTCCTTCACCTGTGTTCCAGTATGTGCCGTTTTCTTGAGCTGCTATTGCCATCGCTTTGTGAAGGTTAAGGTTTATAGAGCCGTAGGACATAGCTGAGAATAGGATTGGAATATCAATTTCAAGTTGTTTTCCTATTGTTGTTTTTACGGAAACACAGTCCTCTTCTATTTCAAGTTTGTCCGGCTTTCTTCCTAAAAATGTTTTAAGTTCCATCGGTTCTCTTAACGGGTCGATAGATGGGTTTGTAACTTGACATGCATCAAGCAGAAGATGATCAAAGTAGTTTTTGTAAGGTTTGTCATTGCCTGTGGAGGTTAAAATAATTGCTCCCGTCATCATCTGTAC
>JALSLT010000101.1 GCA_026988135.1 Desulfurobacterium sp. | reverse complement strand
TATGGCTTCCTGAGTCCAATTGGCATCTTTGTGAAATGTTGATGGATTTTGAACGACTTTTATAGCATCTGTAGGGCAAAAAGCTTCGCAACGTTTGCAGTTAACACAATTTTCGTTTCTATTTGTTATTTTATTGTAATCTTCATCGTAATAAGTAGCTTCGAATGAGCACTGGTCAATACACGATTTACATTTGACACATCTGTCCGGATTTCTAAGGACAGCGAAGGGATAGAAAGCTACTTGCGGTTTTTTAAAAAGCATAGTTACCTCCGAAAACTCCGGGTAAAAGGGAAAATTTTGGGCTTAATAAAGCCGGCTAAGGTGGAGATGATTATATCAAAAATTCTTGCAGAACAAAATCCTCAAGAGAAAAAAGTTTGATTTTTAATTTTGGAGGGAATTTCCCTTATTGTTTGGTAAGTTTTAGTGGCTTTTTTCTGGGCTTCCTTCCGTTGCATATTTATACTTTTTATGTTCTTTTTAAGTACGGTAACGACTCGCTGGTCGAGGCGGTTTCTATCTGCTAATTCTTCGATAATAGATAAAGCTTTTTCTTCAGACATTCCTCTTTTGTAAGGTCTGTCTTCCATAAGGGCGGTAAAAATATCGGCAACTGCCATTACTCGTGCACCCAGGGAAAGATCTTTTGCTCTTAGATTGAACGGGTAGCCGTGTCCGTTTAAAGTTTCATGGTGGAAAGCCGCCCAATGGATAATGTTAGGGTCTAATTTCAGTTTTGATATTATTTTGTGTGTATGAAATACATGGGATTTCATAATATTAATTTCTCTATCGCTCAGTTTTCCGGGTTTTTCAAGAATATCAGACGGTATTGCTATTTTACCGATGTCGTGTAGAAGTCCTGCAATTTTCATCTTTTTTAAATCGGGAGCTGTAAAATTGAAAAGGCTTGCCAATGATGTAGCTATATGAGCAACTCCTGATGAATGTGTGGCTGTAAAAGGACTTTTAAAGTCAATTAGATAGGCCATTATTTGTGCCAGATTGAAAAAAATTTCCGATGGCATTTTTTGTTCAAAATTTTGCAGCATCTCTTCAAGTGTTTCTTTTAAATAGGCTTCACTAAGAATCTCGAACCAGAAACTTTCTTTTTCTATTAAATTTTCTATCGCGGTGTCCACTGCCCTCGGGCTGAACTGTGTGCCTTTTCCTTTGATTAGGAATTCTTTAAGTTTCGGTTTGAGGTCTGAGATTTGAGATAGTTTGTTTTCATTTTTATTGAGATTGGTTTGAATAAAAATATCGATTCTATCTGCTAAATATATGATTGCCGAGCTTATGGGAAATTTAACTTTAACTATTTGATTATAAGGGTAGTGGTGGTACTTTATTATTTTTGCTATATGAGAGAAGAAAGGAAAGTTTTTTAAAAGTTCGTAACCTATTTCGCTGTGGATATGGACTATTTTGCTTTCTTCGTCCCGGGTGTCTTTTACAACAGCAAGGTCTTCTTCCGTGTGAACAAGGAGAAGTCCTATATCATGAAGGAGTCCCGCTACTATTAAATTGTATAGAAATTCATTGGAATAACTTATATCTTTACCTATTAAGAAAGAGATAAAAGCGACACGGTAGTTATGGTTATTTACTATAGGGTCACTTAAACCACTCATAGAGGAAACGGCCAATAGAAATCCCGAAATATCTATAGTGGAACTGTTGACATCAAACATAAACTCCCCTCCCCGTTAAAGGAAACATGGTGCGCTCGGCAGGGATCGAACCTGCGGCCTCGAGATTAGGAATCTCGCGCTCTATCCTACTGAGCTACGAGCGCACCGTTATGATTGTTAATATAGTATTTTATAAAGATTTGTTCAAGCTTTACCAAGGGTTTTTTCTGCATATGATTTCGCTTCTTTGTGGACCTGTTGAAACAAGAGAAACAGGGATTCCCAGATAGTTTTCTATGAATTTTATGAAATTTCTGGCGTTTTCCGGGAGTTTTTCAAATTCGGTGATTTTTGTTGTTTCCGTTTTCCAACCGGGAAGAGATTCATAAACAGGTTCTGCTTTTGAAAGCTGCTCTACTGTGGAAGGGAATGAATTAACAGATGTTCCTGCAAACTTATAGCCTATACATACTTTTATCTCTTCAAAAGCATCAAGGACATCAAGTTTCGTTATTACAAGAGAATCAAGGTCGTTTATTATTGCTGAGTATTTAACTGTTACCAGGTCGAGCCAGCCGCATCTCCTCGGTCTTCCTGTTGTTGCTCCGTATTCATGCCCTCTTGCTCTCAAAAGTTCTCCAAGTTGGCAGCACAGTTCTGTCGGAAAAGGGCCGCCACCGACTCTTGTTGTGTAAGCTTTGGCAATGCCTGTTATTTTTTTGATTTTTTTAGGACTTATTCCCGTTCCTGCCGAGATTCCAAGGGCGGATGAGTTTGACGATGTAACGTAAGGATAGGTTCCCGCATCAATATCAAGTAAGGTTGCTTGAGCTCCTTCGAAAAGGATACTTTTTTCGTTATCTATCTCTTCATTAAGATATGATATTGTATCTGATACAAACGGTTTGAGTTTATCAAAAATTCTCATTGTAGATGAGTATATTTCTTCTGCGTTAAGGTTGGGATTAAAACCGTAAACATATTTCAGAATGATACTTTTTTCTTTAATGTTTTCAATAAGTCTGTGTTTGAATGTTTCGGGATTTTTAAGGTCGGCGATTCTAATTCCTACCCTTCCGGCCTTATCTCTGTATGCAGGTCCTATTCCTTTTAATGTTGTACCGATAGAACCGTCTCCTTTCTTTTTTTCAGAAGCTAAATCCAGTTGTTTATGGTAAGGAAGAATAATATGGGCTCTTTCGGATAATAGAATTCTTCCCTCAATATTTTTTCCGATTCTTTTTATAAATTCTATTTCATTGACGAGAGCTTCAAGGTCTATAGCCATTCCGTTGCCGAGAATACATACTTTTCCTTCATGGAGAATACCGGAAGGTAGAAGGTGAAGAACATATTTTGTTCCGTTTATGACTACCGTATGACCGGCGTTGTTTCCTCCCTGAAATCTTGTGATTATATCGGCTTTTTCGGAAAGGATATCTACAATCTTTCCTTTTCCTTCGTCACCCCATTGTGTTCCAACAATTGCAAGTGTTGCCATCAATGTTCCTCCAATATCTCAATTATTCTGTTTACTGTTTCTTCTGTTGAATTTCCCTCTTTTTCTATTTTTCTAAACTTTGTACTGCAAACTATAAATTTATTTCCATGTTCCCGGGGGTTAAGAACTATAGCAAATTGAAAACCTTTATTAAAAGCGATTTCAATTGATTTTTCGACAGGTCTTTTTACAATATCCCGGGCAACATTAAATCCTTTTTTTCTTAGTGTTTTTGCAACTTCATAAGCTTTTTTAAGCTCTTTGTTTGTATCTATTATGTAGATGTCCCTGGGAAGTTTTATGTTTAGAGCGGCTTTTTTCTTTAAAAGTTCATATATTCGGTCGATTCTTATTGAAGTTCCCGTTGCCGGAAGATTTCTTCCGAAGGATTTTATAAGGTTGTCGTATCTTCCTCCGCTTCCAATGGAAATTCCTACCATAGGGTGAAATATTTCAAAAGTTATACCGCTGTGATATTTCATTCCACGTCTTTCCGAAAGGTCAAAAATTATATTTTCTTCGAAACCGTATGTTTTGAGGATTTCAAACATCTTTTTCAGTGTTTCCGTGGCTTTGATGCATTTTCTGTTTTTAAATGTTTTTTCGGCTCTGTTAAGTATGGTTGCTTTTCCATAAAGGTCTAGTAACACTTCTATTTTTGTTCTGATTTCAATTGGAAAATTGTTTTCTTCCGAAAAAAGCTCGATTCCGGATAAATCCTTTGATGAAAGAAGGGATATGAATTTCTCTTTTTTTTCGTCAGGTATATTAAGCTCTTCAATAACTCCGTCTATGAAACCGACGTGTCCTATATCTATCTGGAAAGACTTTAATCCAAGTTCTCTAAGCATGTTTACTATAACGCTTACAACTTCGGCATCGGCTTCTATATCATCCGCTCCTATCAGTTCGACCCCAAATTGAGGAAACTCTCTGTCTCCTTTTGAATCTCTAAAGATACTGCCTTTGTAATAAAATCGGAATGGCGGGGCTTCACTTTTAAAAGAGGAAGCGACTATTCTTGCGATTTGAGGAGTAAAATCGGGTCTGACCGAAATCAATCTACCGGTTCTTTTGTCAACTAACTTAAACGATAATTCTTCAAAAGATTCGTCTATTTTTTTAAAAGTGTTAAGGTACTCTATTGTTGGAGGAATAACAGGAAGATAGCCCCATTGTCGGATAACTTTTTCAAATATTCTGAAAATCTCCCCTATTTCAAGAGCTTCTTTCGGTAGTAAAGTTTTAAATCCTTGTGGAATTTCCGTTTCTTTCATCATTTTTCCTTTTAAAATCCCAGGTGTTTTATTATTGCTATCTCTTCTGCCGGTAGCGTTGCGGGTTTTACTCCCATTGATATTGCCGTATCAGGGTCTTTTAATCCATGTCCCGTCAGTGTGCATACTATGGTGTTCCCTTTTGAAAACAGCTTTTTCTCTCTGTTTGCTTTGATAACACCTGCGATAGATGCGGCAGAAGCAGGTTCGCAGAATATACCCTCTGTTTGAGCAACGAGTTTATAGGCTTCCAATATTTCTTCGTCAGTTACCATATCTATTAAACCGCCTGATTCTTTGGCTGCGTTAACGGCATTTTCCCAGCTTGCAGGATTTCCGATTCTTATTGCTGTTGCTATGGTTTCCGGATTTTTGACGGGATGACCTAAAACAATAGGTGCAGCACCTGCTGCCTGCCAACCACACATTTTCGGTTTGGAGTCAACTTTTCCGGCTTCCGAATATTCTCTGTATCCCATCCAGTAAGCTGTTATGTTTCCGGCGTTTCCAACGGGAATGAAGTGAAAATCGGGCGCTTTTCCAAGTTGTTCACACACTTCAAAAGCTGCTGTTTTCTGTCCTTGAATTCGGAAAGGATTGATAGAATTTACTATGGTTATCGGATAATTTTCGCCTATTGTTCTCACTATATCAAGGGCTTCGTCAAAGTTTCCTTTTATTTGAATGACTTTCGCTCCATACATCACTGCTTGGGATAATTTTCCAAGAGCAATTTTACCTTCCGGAATCAAAACGACGGCTTTTATTCCGGCTTTCGCAGCGTAGGCGGCGGCAGCAGCTGATGTGTTGCCTGTGGATGCACATATAACGGCTTTTGCTCCTTCCTCGACAGCTTTTGATACAGCCATCGTCATCCCACGGTCTTTGAAAGAGCCTGTAGGATTTAATCCTTCATATTTAAGGTATATCTTAATTTTAGGATTGATTGCTTTTGCGAGATTATCGGCTTCTATTAGTGGTGTGTTCCCTTCTTTTAATGTTATGACCGGGGTTTTTTCCGTAACGGGTAAAAAGTTTTTAAACTCCTCTATTATGCCGTTCCAAGTTTCCATTGTTTTTGTGACCTCCGTAAGAATCTGTAAGATGTCAGGAAATTTTACCCTTTTTATCCAATTATATAAAAACTTTCTTGCGGTTATATTTGTTAAAATTTCATCTGACCGTTAATTTATATTAAATTTTATCTGGAGGCGGCGATGTTTGAAGGAGTCTATGTTGCGATACCTACGCCTTTTAAAAATGAGAAGGTTGATAAAGATGCTCTTAAGTCCCATGTAGAGTTTCTTATAGAAAAGGGAGTTCACGGTATTGTGCCTTGCGGTACTACGGGAGAGTCGGCCACCCTCTCTTATAAGGAGCATGAGGAGGTTATTGCTCTTGTTATCGAGCAGTCGAAAGGGAAGGTAAAAGTTATTGCAGGAACCGGTTCAAACTCAACATGTGAAGCCGTTGAACTTACAAAGTATGCTGAAAAAGCGGGGGCTGACGGAGCACTTCTTATAACACCTTACTACAATAAGCCAAATCAGGAAGGGCTTTTTCGCCATTTTAAAACAATAGCTGAATCTGTTTCTTTTCCTATTGTTCTCTATAACGTTCCCGGGAGAACCGGGGTGAATATGCTTCCGGAAACAGTTTTAATGCTTTCGGAGATAGACAATATTGTCGCTATAAAAGAAGCTACCGGAAGTACAAATGTTGCTTCGGAAATAATTAACCTTTGCGGTGATAGAATTGAAGTGCTTTCAGGAGACGATTTAACTTTTTATCCTCTTCTTTCTGTCGGAGCAAAAGGGGTTATCTCTGTTACTGCAAATATTGTTCCGGACAGAATGGTTAAGATGTATAAAGCTTTTGTAAATGGGAATATTGAAGAAGCAAAAAGATTACATCTTGAGATGTATCCGTTCCATGAAGTTATGTTTATAGATACGAATCCTATTCCTGTTAAAACGGCTCTTTCTTTTATGGGAATGATGGAAAAGGAGTTTAGGCTTCCGTTATGTTCAACTTCTAAAAATAAAGAAGAGAAGATAAAAGAAGCGCTTAAGAAGATAGAAATTGTATAGTATTTATAATGTTTGCGAGATGGCTAAGATGTGTAAGTATAAAAGGGGTGAGTTGTTATGAAGATTGCTATTAACGGTGCGAATGGGCGTATGGGAAGACTTATTGCTTCCATTGTTAAAGATGATGAGAATATGAGACTTGTGGGTGTTATGGAAAATCCCGAATCGGATTTGATTGGAAAAAGTTTTGATGATAAATTGAAATTTGTAGGTTCTTTAAAGGATATTGGGGATAAACCTGATGTTGTTATAGACTTTACCATTCCCTGTGCCACTTTGTTTCTTCTGAAAGATGCTGTTGATGAAGGAATTGCCATAGTTACGGGAACTACGGGTTTTTCTCAGGAAGAGATAGAAATATTAAATAAAGCCTCGGAGAGAATTCCCGTGCTTTTTTCTCCGAATATGAGTCTTGGGGTAAATCTTCTTTTTAAATTGGTTGGAGAGGCTGCTAAAGTCTTGAAAGACAAGGATTATGATGTTGAAATTTTTGAAATTCACCATAGATTCAAGAAAGATGCTCCTTCTGGAACGGCTGTTAGGCTTGCGGAAATAGTTGCCGATAGCATGGAAAAATCTCTTGACAAAACTGCTGTTTTCGGAAGGGAGGGATTTGTCGGAGAAAGAAAAAAAAATGAAATTGGTATTTTTGCTGCAAGAATGGGAGATGTTGTAGGTGAGCATACTGTCTATTTTGCAACATTAGGAGAGAGGTTGGAGCTGACTCATCATGCAACAAGTAGAGAAACTTTCGCTCGGGGAGCTATTGTTGCGGCGAAGTGGATTTGTGGAAAACCTTCCGGTTTTTACAGTATGTTTGATGTTTTAGGTATTTGATTTTTAGGAGGTGTTTTAATGTTTGAGTTGATACCTGCTGTTGATATAAAAAACGGAAAATGTGTAAGACTTTATAAGGGAAGAGCGGACGCTGTAAAAGAGTATTTTGAAAATCCTGTTGATGCAGCTCTTTTGTGGCAGGATAGAGGAGCTTCGAGACTTCATGTTGTTGACCTTGATGGTGCTTTTGAAGGAATTCCTCAAAATATAAAAATAGTGGAAGGGATTGTTAATAGACTTTCTATTCCTGTGCAGTTTGGCGGAGGGGTCAGGACGGTAGAAGCTGTGAAGGCTTTGAAAGAAGCGGGTGTTGACAGAATAATTGTTGGAACGGTTGCTGTTGAGAACTCTGAAATTTTTGAAGAGATGATAGATGTTTTTCCTGAAGGAATGGTTCTTGGGGTTGATGCCAAGGATGGTTACATGACAACCCGCGGCTGGGTTGAGAAAACAGAGTTTAAAGCTGTTGATTTTGCTAAAAGATATGAAAATAAGCCGATATGGGGTTTTGTTTATACCGATATTTCACGGGATGGGACTTTAGAGGGCCCTAATTTTGAGGAGGTTGAACATTTTGCGGGGAGTGTAAGAAAACCTGTTATAGCTTCCGGAGGAATTGCAACCGGAGAAGATGTTTTCAAGCTTTCAGAGATATCAAATGTTGTAGGTGCAATTACAGGTAAAGCGATTTACGAAGGGGCGATAGATTTTGAAAATATAATTAAAAAAATTCCAGCAGGGTGATTTATGTCCAAGAAAAAAATTGCCGTTATAAGTTTAGGGTGTCCGAAAAATCATGTTGATACGGAGCTTATGACCGGTTTTTTAAAAGCTGCCGGAGATGTGGTTTTTGTAAATAACCTTGAAGATGCGGATATACTTATTGTAAACACTTGTGGTTTTATAAATCCTGCGAAAGAGGAATCTATAGAAGAGATTTTAAACGCTGTCGAGGAGAAGAAAAAAAATCCCGGCAAAAAAGTGGTTGTTGCAGGGTGCCTCTATCAGAGATACAAAGAAGAGCTTAAAAAAGAGCTGCCGGAAGTGGATGTTTTCATAGGAGTGGAAGAGCTTGAAAAAAGTGTTGAGAAAATACTGGATAAACAATTTCAACCGGAAAAACCTTTCCTTTATAGGGAGATTCTTACCCTTCCTCATTTTTCCTACTTGAAAATATCCGAGGGTTGCTCAAATAACTGTTCTTACTGTGCTATTCCTATAATTAGAGGTTCATTGAAAAGTCGTTCGGAAGATGAGATTGTTGAAGAGGCAAAATTGCTGGCGGATAAGGGTGTAAAGGAGCTTTATGTAATTGCACAGGATACCACAGCTTACGGGATGGATAGAGGAGAGAAGAATGCTCTTGTCGATTTGCTGAATAAACTGGAGCGAATTAAGAGTATTGAATGGATAAGATTGATGTACACATATCCTTCCCATATAACAGAAGAGCTTATAGATACGATTGCCGGAAGCGAAAAAATTGTTAACTATTTAGATGTTCCGTTTCAGCATGTTTCCGATAAGATTCTTTTGTCTATGGGTAGAAAGTATTCCTATTCCTTTATAGAGGAGCTTATTGATAGATTAAGGGATAGAATTCCTGAAATTGCGATAAGAAGTTCTTTTATAGTCGGTTATCCTACCGAAACGGAAAACGATTTTGAACAGTTGGTTGCTTTTTTAAAAAGCAAAAAGCTTGATTGGGCCGGGTTCTTTAAATATTCCCGTGAAGAGGGAACAACTGCTTACAATCTTGGGGATTTACCCGAACCTTTAAAAGAGTCAAGGCTTAATTTTATTGAAGATATTCAGTATTCTATTTTTCAAGAGAAGAGTGGAAAGCTTGTTGGAAAAGAATTTCCACTTTTGATAGATGAAAAATCTAAAGATATGAAAGGATATATGGAGGCGAGAAGTTATAGGAGTGCCTATGAAATTGACGGTATTGTTTATCTTAAAGGTGAATTTACTCCCGGAAAATTTGTGAAAGCTAAGATTACCGGTTTGGCAAATGATGTTGATCTTGTTGCGGAACCCGTATAAGAGAGGTTGTTTTTATGAAAAAGAAATTTGCGGTGAATAAAACCTATGAAGAGATAAATGAAAAGATAAAAAAAGGTGATGCAGTTATTGTTACAGCTGAAGAGATGATAAATATTGTTGATGAGATTGGAATTGTGAAGGCTGCTGAAGAAGTTGATGTTGTTACAACAGGTACATTTGGGGCGATGTGTTCTTCAGGTGCTTTTTTGAATGTAGGGCATACTAAACCTAAGATGAAGATGGAAGAGATATATTTAAACGAAGTTTCTGTTTACGGCGGTCTTGCAGCGGTTGACCTTTATATAGGTGCAACCGCTCTTCCAGAGAATGACCCGAGAAATGAGGTTTATCCTGGAAAGTTTGAATATGGTGGCGCTCATGTGATAGAAGAATTAATTGCCGGAGAAGATATAGAGCTTGAAGCTTATGCTTACGGGACAGATTGCTATCCCAGAAGAGAGATAAGAAAAACCATAAATATCAACAATATAAGAGATGCAACTCTTTTTAATCCGAGAAATTGTTATCAAAACTATAATGTTGCAGTTAATAGGTCTTCAAGGACAATTTATACATATATGGGTGTTCTTAAACCAAATTTTTCAAATGCGACCTATTCGAGTGCCGGACAGTTAAGTCCTCTTTTAAACGATCCCTATTTTGAAACTATAGGTATAGGAACCAGGATATTTTTAGGCGGAGGTATCGGATATATCGCATTTCAAGGAACTCAGCACGCTCCTTTTGGAATAGGTAGAACTGTAAAAGGACAACCGAAATCCGGAAGCGGTACAATCATGACTGTCGGAGATATGAAACAGATGAGTACGGAGTTTATAAGGGCGGCTTCCATAGTCGGTTACGGTGTTTCCCTGTTTGTCGGAATAGGTATTCCTATACCGGTTCTTAATGAGAGAATCGCTTATTATACTTCCGTTAAAGATTCGGAAATACTTGCTCCTGTTTATGACTACTCTTCCGATTATCCAAGTGGTGAGGTGATTGAGCCTATTGCTTATGTTAATTACGAACAGTTAAGAAAAGGAGTAATAGAGATTAAAGAGAAGAAAGTGCCGGCATCACCATTGTCTTCCTATTACAAGGCAAGAGAAATAGCTGAGATACTTAAAGAGTGGATTAAAGAAGGGAAATTTGATGTTTCAAAACCGGCTGAGACTTTACCTGCTCCTGAATCTGAGGTTAAGATAGAAAGGGAGTATTAACTCCCCTTTCTATAAGTTATAGGTTTATGATGTACAAGCTCTATGTATTTTTCCATAGCTGCTTTTACAGATTTTCCGTAGGCGGGATACATTTCTATTCTCGTTAATGCAAATTCAACAGCTTCAAGTTGTGTCAAAAGATCAAATATATCTATGTATCCCATATGGGAAAGCCTGAAAATTTTACCTTTTAGATGCTCCTGCCCTCCTGCTATAACAATTCCAAATTTGTTCTTTATCCACGAAACAAACTTCTGTCCATCAATGTGTTCCGGTAGTTTAACCGCTGTTACGCCGTTTGCAGGACATTCAGGTAGAAGTTCAAGCTCAAGGGCTTTTATTCCGGCTCTCGCACACTTTGCAAGTATTTCATGTCTTTCCGCAACATTTTTAAGGCCTTCTTCTTCTATCATTTTTAGAGCTTCGTTTAAGCCTATTATAAGGTTTACTGCTGGGGTGTAGGCTGTTTGTCCCTTTAACTGATTCTTAATCTCTTTTTCAAGATCAAAATAGTAACTTCTTTTTTCCACCTTTGATAATCTGGTTTTTGCTTTTTCGCTCATACTTATTATTGCAAGGCCGGGGGGTGTCATTAATGCTTTTTGTGAACCGGTAATTGCAACATCTATATTCCATTCGTCAACGGGTATATCGTAAACTCCGAAAGCTGTTATTCCGTCAGCTATAAGTAGGATATCATTGTATTCAGAGGTTATATCTCCTATTGCTTTAATATCGTTATATGCTCCTGTTGATGTTTCACATATCTGAATGAGTATCCCTTTTACATTTTTGTTGTTCTCTATTTTTTTTCTGATATCTTCGGGATTAACGGATTTTCCCCATTCCAGTTCTATTACTATAGGGTTTACTCCGAATGTTTTGCATAGTTCTTCCCATCTTTGTCCGAACTTTCCGCCAACAACAATTACTGCACTATCACCGGGAGAGAAAAGGTTAGATACGGCTGCTTCCATAGCTCCTGTTCCCGAAGAGGTTAGAATAATCGTATCTCTATCTGTCCTGAAAAGTTTTTTTAGTAGTTTTATGGTATTTGTAAATATTTCTTTAAATTCTGCCGATCTGTGATATACCGGATGGGATGATATTGCTTGAAGTACCCTTTCCGGAACAAGAGTAGGTCCGGGAGTCATTAGTCTTTCTTTTAAAGGTTTCACGTCTCCTCCTGTGAAAAGTTTGTGAAATTATACCTGTTTTTCCTGATGGTTTTAAAAAAATTTTGTAGTAATTCTTTTGCTCTTGGTAGATATATTTTTTCAACTTTTACCGAGTGGTTTAGCTTCTCATTTGAAAATATCGAAAATAGACTTTCGACCCCTCCGAATTTTTCGTCGGGAATACAGTACACGATTCGAGATATTCGTGCTTGAATTATGGCTCCGCAGCACATGATACACGGTTCAACAGTGGAATAAAGAGTTGTTCCTGTTAATCTCCATGAATTTAGAGTTTGGGATGCTTCTTCTATTGCTATTATTTCGGCGTGGGATGTGGGGTTCTGTAGAAACTCTTTTTTGTTAAAGCCTCTTCCTATGATTTTCGTTTCTTTGACAATTACTGCACCTATCGGAACTTCTTTGTAAGAAAGAGCTTTTGCGGCTTCTTTTAATGCTTCGTTTAAAAACAGTATGTCTTTATTTTTCATTGAGAAATTTCCATTTGAGGTTCAAGAATAAAAACAGTGGCGCGCCCGGCAGGAGTCGAACCCGCAACCTTGGGATCCGTAGTCCCACGCTCTATCCAGTTGAGCTACGGGCGCATTTACGTAGCTAAAATATATTCAAAAACAGTTTGTTCGCAACTTTTATTGATTGGTTAAATTTTCGTTAAAATTTATAATGTTTGTTTGGTTGGTATTCTTTGGTGTCTGGTTTTGTTGAAACTGGTCATTTATTCTGCTATCACTTTTTGGGTTTATTATTAAAGTGTTGTTGTTTTCTGTTTTGTTTGTAAACGATGTGTTTTCTGTTTGATTTTGTGTGGCGGTATTCTCTGTTTCGATAGGTTTAGTGTATATAATGGAGCATGTTGATAAATTAAGATTACTTATCCATGATGCAGGTATAAAATCTCCATTTTTGCAGATTCCTGAAAAATCGCCGAGATTGTTAAAAACGTAACCGGATATTTCACTACAATTTCCGTAAAACGGTAAAGTCAGAGGTTTTCCTCTTTCCATACCAGGGACTATAACCCCTTTGTCTATAAGTAATCCGGTTTTTGCCGATGGAATTACCATTCCTGTTATATCATAATCAATTATGAACAGGTCTTTGCATTTGAACACTTTTTTTGCTTTATTAAGAGTTATATTCCCTTTTGTATATGTTTTTGCAAATGGCCATTCAAGCTCTGAAACGGTTAAAACGTAAGCGTCCGTTGAGTTATCATTCTCGGAGATTTTATATAATATCGCGGGATGTTCTGTTACACCTTCTCTAATCCGAGATAGATTTTCATCAACAATTTCTTTCAGGTGGTAAATTTCTTGTTTGGAAAGCTTTTGCTCTTCTTTCTTATTTTCTATTAGGGGTTTTTCTTTTGTCCCGAATATTATAGAAAGGAAAAAATCGGGTTTATAAAGAAATATTATTCCTCCTGCAATTATTGAAAGAAGGATTCCTAAAATCACTAAAATAACAATTAATACTCTACTTTTCAAAGCCATATTTTGTCATTACCTCTTGAGCTTTTATACCCCACTTGGATTCAGGATTAATTTTATAGCATTTTTCGAGAAATTTTTTGGCTAAAGGTGTGTTTTTTTCATCGAAATATAGTTTTCCTAATCTGTAATAAGGTTCTTGAAGTTGGGGAAACTTTTTAATTATTTGGTAGTACAACTGTTTTGCGTCTTCGGTTTTTCCCTCTTTTTCAAAAATTTTCCCTAATTCTACGTAGGCAGGTAAAAAGTCAAGGTTGTTTCTTATTGAGAATGTTAAGTATTTTCTAGCTTGCTCCAAGTTTCCTTCCTTTTCTTCCATAAGTGCCAATTTGTAGTATGCCGTTTCAGGATGCAGAAACAGAGGGTTTTCAAGTGCTTTAAGATAGTATTTTTTCGCTTCTTCAGTTTTTCCATTTTCTTCCGCTATTATTGCAAGGTTCATGTAGGCTTCTGAAAATTTAGGGTCTATTTCAAGTGCTTTATTGATATATTTTAGCGCTGATTTGATATCTCCTCTTATGTAGAATGTATAGCCTATCATGTTGTATATTTTCGGCTCTCTTGGGCCAAACTTTTTTGCTTTAAAAAGATATTTTAATGCAAGGGGAATATCTCCCAGTTGAAGATATGATATCCCGATTTTATAAAAGCCTTCCGCTTTCTCTTTTTGGGAAATTACTTTTGTTTCTTCAATTTCCGGGACAGCTCTCGGAGGCTTCTTCTCTCTGCTAAATGTTGAGCATGAGGAGATTGAAATTATGATTGCAATTATAAACGTAAGTTTTTTTATCATTTCCCATCCTTTATAAGGAATAATGCTTCTGTTCGTGTAGGTTCTTTTCTTAGTATGCCTTTTATGGAGCTTGTGATGGTTAAGGAGCCCGGTTTTTTGACACCTCTCATTATCATACATAGGTGTTGAGCTTCGATAATGACCATTACTCCTTTTGCTTTAAATTTTTCCATTATTGCGGATGCTATCTGTTCGGTCATTCTTTCTTGTAACTGAAGCCTTTTTGCATAAACATCGGTGATTCTTGCAAGTTTCGATAGTCCCGTTACTTTGTCATTTCCCGGTATGTAGGATATGTGCACTTTTCCGAAAAATGGCAACATGTGGTGTTCGCATAGGGAAAAGAACGGAATATCTTTGACTATTATCATCTCATCGTACATTTCCGAAAAAAGGACGGAATGGTTATCGGGGGAATCTTCATATCCCGATAAAACTTCCTTGTACATGTTGGCGACCCGTTTCGGAGTATCTTTTAAGCCTTCTCTTTCAGGATCTTCCCCGATGGCAAGGAGTATTTCTTTCACTGCTTTTTCTATTCTTACAGTATCTATCATCTAAAACTTTACCTCCCGTTAGGCATCAAATTGAGGGTTGAAATTTGGAGGAAGGTCGTTCTCTTTTTTTTCTCCTTTTTTAGGTGGAACTGGGTTCTGAGGTGGTTTTTCACTGTTTCCCGACTTTCCTTCCATTGCCAGGTCTATTTCCTCGCCTGTTAGGGTTTCTTTCTCTAGAAGAGCTTTAGCAAGATTTTCCAGTCTTTCAAAATTATTTGTTATGAGCTCTTTGGCTTTCTGGTATGTTTCCGAAACAATTCTTTTTACTTCTTTATCAACGATTCTTTTTGTATCTTCGCTTACAATTTCAACAGGTTCTCCAAACTGTTCTTTCATTTTCACAGCTATAGGTCCTATTTTTTCACTCATTCCCCATTCGGCTACCATTTTTCTCGTTAGTTCGGTTGCTCTTTCTATATCGTTCCCGGCTCCCGTTGAAATTGTTCCGAGGGCAATTTCTTCGGCAACCCTTCCTCCGAATAGTACACAGAGTTTATCAAGCAGATAATCTTTTGTATAGGTGTATTTATCATCTTCAGGTAGTTGCTGGGTAATTCCGAGGGCTTTTCCTCTCGGAATAATGGTTACCTTATGAACCCTGTCTGTGTTTGGTAAAAGTTTTGCAACAAGAGTATGCCCCGCTTCATGATAAGCTGTTGTTATCTTTTCTGTCTCACTTAAAACCAAACTTTTTCTTTCTATGCCCATTGTTACTTTATCTTTTGCTTCTTCAAAATCTTCCATCGCTATTTTACCGTGGTTTTTTCTTGCGGCTATTAGTGCTGATTCGTTTACTATGTTAGCAAGATCGGCTCCTGAAAAGCCCGGTGTTGAACGGGCAATAACTTCAAGGTCAACATCTTCACCGAGAGGTTTGTCTTTTGTGTGTATTTTAAGTATCTCGGTTCTTCCTTTTATGTCAGGAAGAGGGACATATATTTGTCTGTCAAATCTTCCCGGTCTTAAAAGTGCTTGATCAAGAATATCGGGTCTGTTTGTAGCACCTATTACAATGATTCCTTCGTTGCTTTCAAAACCATCCAATTCAACAAGCAATTGGTTTAATGTCTGCTCTCTTTCGTCATGACCTCCGGTTACTCCAACCCCTCTCTTTCTACCTACGGCATCGATTTCATCTATAAATACTATGCAAGGTGCATGTTTTTTTGCCTGGTCAAACAGATCTCTTACTCTCGATGCTCCCACGCCTACAAACATTTCAACAAATTCCGACCCGCTGACAGATAGGAATGGAACATTGGCTTCTCCGGCTATTGCCTTAGCAAGGAGAGTTTTTCCGGTTCCCGGTGCTCCGGCAAGGAGAATTCCTTTAGGTATTTTTCCGCCCAGTTGCTGATATTTTTTCGGATTTCTCAGAAATTCAACGACTTCTGCCACTTCATCTTTTATCTCATCTATTCCTGCAACATCTTTAAAGCTAACTTTTGGTTTGTTATCTATAAATATTTTTGTTTTGCTTTTAGCAAAAGAAAGTGCTTTACTTCCTCCTGCATTCATCTGACGCATCATACTTATCCAGATTACTATTAGAAAAATCATGGGAAGCCATGAGACTAAAACAGTTATATACCATGGGCTTCCCTCTTCCGGCTTTACGTTGATTTCAACATTTTTTTCCGTTAATTTTTTTACAAGGTCAGGGTAATAGGGAGTGTATGTTTCAAACTCTTTTCCCTCTTTTGTCAAACCTGTTATTTGTTGACCTTTTATTGTTACTGTTTTGATTTCCCCTTTCTCTATTTCTTGAAGAAATGTTGAGAAAGGAAGGCTTTTTCTTGTGAATTGGGGAGAGCTAAAAAAGTTAAATGCGATTATCATAAGAAGAGCTATTGTTATCCAGAGTGCTACGCTTTTCAATATGTCACGGAAACGGTTCATGTTTTTCTCCTTAATCTTTTAGTTTCCCAATACCGCTATATAGGGTAAATCTCTATATAGCTCACTCATATCAAGGCCATAGCCCACAACAAATTTATCCGGTATTTTGAATCCGATGAAGTCAGCGCTTATGGACTTCTTTCTCTCTTTTTCAAGTAGAACGCAAGTTTTTATTTTAGCAGGTTTTTTCCTTTTAAGGATAGAAAAAGCTGTTTTTAAGCAACCTCCGGTGTCAAGTATGTCGTCAACTATCAGTACGTTTTTTTCGGTTATATCTGTTTCTATATTGTAAATAAGTTTATCTTCTCCTTTCTCTGTTCCTTTATAGCTTTTTATCCGCATAAATTCAATTTCGACTTCCGTTTTCAGCTCTCTAATTAGGTCTGCTGTAAAGATAAACGCTCCTTTCAGTAAACATACGGCCGTTATTTTTTCTCCATAGAATTCTTCAGATATCTCTTCCGCGAGAGTTTTTATCCGCTCTCTGATTTCATATTCCGTTATCATGATTTTTAGTTCCACTTTCAAACCTCATACCTATTTTTTCTTTGTTCCCATTAATATATGTTTTTTTGAAGATTCCTGGAATCCATACTATCTCTTTTTCTTTTGTTGAAAGCATTAAAAGTTTTTTTCTGCTTTTCACCGGGATTTTTTTCTCGATAAGAAATTTTTTTAGTTTTTTTCTCCCGTAAGGAAATTGCATCCAGTCTCCTTCTTGTCGAGTTTTGATAAAAAGACCCTTTTTAAACTCATTTAAAGGTATTTCAAAGTCAGGGTTTTCTGTATTGATAAAGAATGTTCCTAAAGGTGTTTCTACTTTTTTTGTAACTTCATCTATAGGAATGAAAAAGATTTTTGAAGTTTCCTTGTTTTTTTTCATGACTGTTGCAAAATGTTGGTCTTTATAGAAGATATATCCGTTTTTTAGATTTATAAAACCACTTGTGTTTTTGTAAACAAGGGTTTCAATCGCTTTTAATTTTTTGTTGTTGAGATGTTCGTTTGTTAACCTGTGAAAGAGCTCCTGAACTGTTTCTTTTAGTAAGAAAGGGTGCAGGTTTTGCAAGCAAGTAATATCTAACGATACAGAGTTGTTTTTGAATTTTGCTTTCCCGATTATTTTTTTGATTTCCTCCTGTACAAAATGCTCCATTTCCCTGAATATTTCTGTTTCCCGGAGTATGGTTTTTTCAAGGGATGGGTTTATCTTTGTCAGGATAGGAACGACCTTTATTCGGATTAAATTTCTGGAAAATTTTAACGAAAAATTTGAGGAGTCTATTACGTAAGAGATATTTTTTTCGTTTAAGTAAGTTTCGACTTCCTTTCTGCTGACCTCAAATAGAGGACGAATGATTTTGTCTCGTTTCGGCAGAAATCCTCTCATTCCCTTTATACCGCTTCCTTTGGTCAGGTTAAAAAGAACTGTTTCGGTTAGGTCGGAAGCGGTATGTCCTGTGGCTATGACATCGACATTTATCTTTCCGGCTGTTCTGTATAAAAATCCATATCTTTTTTGGCGGGCAATGGCCTCCATGTTCCCTTTTTTTGAAAATTTTATAGTAGTTTCTTTTTCGGTGAAAATAGGGATATTTAAAGATTCACATAATTTTATAACAAATATTTCCTCTTCGTTACTTTCATCTCTTATTCCATGATTAAAATGTGCCACATACAGTTTCATGGGATACTCTTTTTGGGAAATTTCATGAAGAACGGATAAAAGGGCAACCGAATCCGGGCCTCCTGAAACGGCGCAAAGAACTTTTGCGTTTGGAGGGAATAGAGAAAATCTTTTAATAGTAGATACAACTTTAGTTTTTAATTTCATAAATTAGACTTTGAGGGTATTTTATGGTGGCGACGGGTGGAGTTGAACCACCGACCTGGCGGGTATGAGCCGCCCGCTCTAACCACCTGAGCCACGTCGCCGCATTTCCGATGGCTACAAATATAGCCGCTATCCCTTCAAATGTCAATCAATTTTGTATAGAATTCACCATCTAAATTCTTTTATCTGGAGGAAGTCGTGAGTAAAAGGGTGGTTCTCGCATATTCAGGAGGTCTTGATACGTCTGTTATTGTTAGATGGCTTGCCGATAGAGGTTTCGAGGTAATAACCTATACTGCCGATGTCGGGCAGGGTGAAGAGCTTTCTGAGATAGAGGAAAAGGCTAAAATGGCGGGTGCTGTTGAAGCTGTAATAGATGATATAAAGGAAGAGTTTGCAAGAGAGTACTGTATGCCGCTTATGAGAGCGGGTGCTCTTTATGAAGATAAGTATCCTTTGCTGTCTGCTCTTTCAAGACCTTTGATTTCTAAAAAACTTGTTGAGCTTGCTCACAAAGTCGGTGCTGATTATGTAGCTCACGGCTCGACGGGAAAAGGAAACGATCAAGTTAGGTTTGAGGCTTCTGTATGGGCTCTTGACCCTGATATAGAGGTTCTAGCACCCGTGAGAGAATGGGAGTTTAAATCGAGAGAAGAAGAGATCGAGTATGCTCAAAAACATGGAATTCCGGTTGTGGCTACCAAAGAGAAACCTTACTCCTACGATAGGAATCTTTGGGGAGTAGCTATAGAATCAGGTCCTCTTGAAGATCCGGCGGCTGAACCTCAAGAAGATGCTTTCGTTTTAACGGTTTCTCCGGAAAATGCCCCCGATACTCCCGAATATTTAGAAATAGAGTTTGAAAGAGGAGTTCCTGTCGGGATAAATGGGAATAGGTACAGCGAACTGTGGAAACTTGTGTGGGATTTGAATGAGATGGCCGGGAAACACGGCTTTGGAAGAATTGATATGATAGAAAACAGACTGGTTGGTATTAAATCGAGGGAGGTTTATGAGTCTCCTGCGGGTCTATTGCTGTTAAAAGCTTATGATGAAATTGAAAGCATGGTGCTTGACAGGTTTACCTATCATTATAAGATAACTCATGTGAGACATCCCTACTCTGAAGTTGTTTATAACGGATTATGGTTTTCAACATTGAGAGAATCTCTTGATGCTTTCAATGATAATATTGCAAAACTGATTACCGGGAAAGTTAAATTTAAACTTTATAAGGGGTATGGAGATGTTGTAGGTAGAAGCGCAGAGAAATCTATGTATATAGAAGATCTCGCTACTTACAGCCCTCATGATTCTTTTGACCATAAAGCCGGAGCGGCATTTACAAAAGTGTGGAGTTTACCACTTAAAGTAGCGGGAAGAGTTAGAAAATAATTAAGGAGGATTTGAATGGCTTGTACAATAGCGAAAAGAGAAGGTGTTGTATATGAGGCAAAAATTGTTGCCGAACCGGAAGCGGTTAAGAAAGAAGTTGAGAATATCTGCAAAGAGATAAGAAAGAACGCTAAAATTCCGGGTTTTAGGCCGGGGAAAGCACCTGTTAGTATTATTAAAAAGCAGTATAAAGATCTTATAGAAGAAAATCTTGTGAGGGCTATAGTTCCGGATGAATTGGATAAAAACATTAAGGCTTCCGATTTATCCATTATTTCCGAACCGTATATTGAAAGTCTCAAATTTGATGAGAACAATAATAACTTTGAGTGTGTTGTTGTTTTCGAAGTTAAACCAGAGATAGAGCTTAAATCCGAAGATTACAAAGGAATAAAGGTTGAGAAAATTGTAAGAACTATTTCAGGTGAGGATGTTGATAAAGTTGTTGAGTCTTTACTAAACAGAGAAGCAAAATTTGAAGAGGTGGAAAAATCTGCCGGGAAAGGAGACCTCGTTGAGCTTGACTATATAGCTATTATCGATGGTGAGGAGAGAAAAGGAGAAGTTACCGCTGTTTTAGGTGAAAATCAGCTTTGGCCTGAAGTTGACGAAGCTATTATCGGAAAAGTAAAAGGTGAAGAAGGAGAAGTTACTTTTGAAGCTTCCGAAGATGCAAAGTATGGTGATGCCGCAGGGAAAGAAGTAACCTTAAAGTTTAAGGTTCTTGCCGTTAAGGAGCGGAAACTGCCGGAGCTTAATGAAGATTTTCTCGAGAAATTTGGAGCTAAAACCGTGGAAGAGTTTAAAGCTAAAATAAGAGAAGACCTTGAAAAAGCTGAGTCTGACAGACAGCAAGAGGAAGTTGAGGATAAAATAGTTGAACAACTACTTGAAAAGGTGGAAATTCCTGTTCCTTCCTCTCTTTTGAAAATGGAGATTCAAGCTCAGGCTGAAAATCAGATGATGAGGCTTGCACAGTTTGGTGTTGATGTTAAGCAGATTTCTCCCCAGACTGTAGCTGAGATGGTAAGGCCTACAGCAGAGAAAACAGTGAAAGTTAAATTGCTTCTTGAGAAAGTGGCAGAACTTGAAGGACTTGAGGTAGCGGACGAAGACATAGAGAAGGAAGTTGAAAAACTTGCCAATATGGCTTTTAACGGGGATACTGTTCTTGCCAGGCAGTCTCTTGAAGAGAGAAACCTGCTTCCAATGGTTAAACAGGATGTTTTAAGACAAAAAGCACTTGATAAACTTATTGAAATTGTCGATATAGAAGAGGTTGAGTTTAAAGAAGAAGAGAAAAAGGAAGAGGAAGAGGATAAATAATTTGGGCGGGGATTATCCCCGCTTTTAACTTTCTAAAAGTTTTAAGATTTCCGTGTCGCTTGTAACTTCATTTAAGTGCTTTTTTATTCTTTCTGTTTTCCATCTTTCGGCAGTTATGATCGATTTTAGCTTTTCGAAAGCTGTTTCAATCCTATCATTTACAATCATATAATCGTATTTTGAAGCAAGACTTATTTCTTTACGTGCTACAATCAATCGTTTCTCTATTGTTTCAGCATCATCCGTAGCTCTTTTTCTTAAACGATATTCAAGCTCTTTCAATGATGGGGGAAGTATGAATATAAGAATGGCTTCCGGGTAGTTTTTCTTTACTTGAAGTGCTCCCTGAGTATCTATGTCAAGGAGAATGTCTCTTCCTTTTTGTAGAGCTTCCATCACTTTGTCTTTTGGTGTGCCGTAAAAATTTCCGTAAACTTCCGCCCATTCGAGAAGTTCTCCGTTTTCAATTTTTTGCTCAAAATTTTCTAAAGATAGAAAATAGTAATCTTTCCCTTCAACTTCCCCCGGTCTTGCTTTTCTTGTGGTGCAGGATATTGAGAACTCTAATGTCGGAATTTCTTTCATTAATTTATTGACTAGAGTTGTTTTTCCTGTTCCGGAAGGTGCAGATATAACAATGAGTAATCCTTTCATCCTTTACTCCACATTTTGCACTTGTTCTTTTATTCTTGCTATTTCCGTTTTTATTTTAAGGACAGGTTCAGAAATATTTATCTCTTTTAACTTTGAACCAAGGGTGTTTATCTCTCTGTGCATTTCCTGGCATAGGAAATCCATTGTTTTCCCTGAAAAATCTTCATTTAAAAGTTCTTTGAATCGTCTTATATGGGCATGTAGTCTTGTAATCTCTTCGGATATATCTTGTTTTTCAGCAAGGAGAGCTACTTCGATTTCAATTCTTTTGGAAAATTCCTCACTTTCAAAAAAATCTTCAAGCAACTTCTGACATTTCTCTTTTATCTTTTTAAAAAGGGTTTCAGAGATATTTTCGGAGTCTTTTTCTACCTTTTTTGCAATTCTTTCTATTTCTATAAGCCTTTTCTCTATGTCTTGTTTAAGTTCTTCTCCTTCTTTTATCCTTTCTTCATCTATCTGTTGCAGAGCTGTTTCAAAAGCTTCTATAAATACATTCTCAAAATCGGCGAAATCAATTTCTTCTTTTAGAAAAATATCGTGCATATTTAAAAGATCTTTCATGGTTACGGAAATTTCTTTACCGGTGAGGCCGGCTATTTTGTTGATAGCATTTATATAAGTTTTTGCCATTGAATAGTTTACCGACACCGGAATTTCAATATCTGGAGATAATTTATAGTTGATATAGATATCAACTTTCCCCCTTTTTACATACTTTTTTGCCTTATTTGTAAGTGTTGAAAGAAGATTATTGATGGCTCGGGGGAGATTAATCCTTAAATCAAGGTTTTTGCTGTTAACCGATTTTGCTTCTACGGTAACAGATATAAGGTCATTTTTAGCTTCTCCTTTTCCGTATCCTGTCATACTTTTCACAGTTTGTTCTCCTGGAAGAATTTTTGATTAACCTGTATTTTGGCTTTATTTTGTAAAAATTGAACGTATGATTGAAAGGAAGCCTTTTTCTTTTCAGCAGCGAGAAATTCTTTTACTGTTTTAATTTTGTCTTCTTCATATTTCTCAACTTTTATTTCGTTTAAAGGTTTTATTAACACATATCCGTTGGTTGCCTTAAACGGTCCTATAATTTTATTTGTAGGGGCTTTTACTATTTGTGTTGTTATTGCTCCGTTTAAATCCATCAATCCGATTTCTTTTACAAGGGTGCTTCCGCTTGTCTCTTTCGTGATTTTAGGTTTGGTTAATTTTCCAGATTTAATGGCCTCTTCGGCTTTTTTAAGGGTAATTTCGTTGCCTTTCTCCTCTTTTAGTATTTCCACTATCTCTTTTTCAACTTTCTTTAGAGGGATTGTTTTTGATCTCTTTTTCCGTGAATAAACTATATAGGTGTTTCCTTCTTCCATATAGCCCGCTTCTTCGTTGTTTTTTTCTATTTCTTTTAGCAAAGTGCTGTCTTTGAGAGTTTTTACGGGTAATTCTTTGAATTCGGCTAATTTTTTCTCTTTCGCCAATTTATACGCCTTTTTTACCAGGTCTTTCCCGTCTTTTCTGTCTTTTGGAATTTCTACTACTTTTATCTCTTCTTTGTTCTCCATGAACATCCCTTTGTTCTTGTTATAAAACTCATTAATCTCTTTGCGGTTAATCTTTACACTATTTGTATCTGTTTTGAAAATTTGGTACTCATATTTTCTTTTTCCGAAGGCTGTTTTATAGAAAAGTTTTGCCTCTTTATCCGTAACGTAAGGGGTACTTTCTACGATTGTTTGAAGTTTTTCTATGAGGAGGTCGTTTTTCACTTCTTTCTCAAAAGTTTCGGGGTTAAGCCGGTTTTGTTTTAGCCAGCTTTTATAGAGTTTTTTGGAGAAAGTTCCATTTTTTTGGAATACTGGAAAGCTTGCTATTCTTTGGGCAATAGCCCAATCACTGACCTTGAATCCTTCCTTTTCGGCAGCATCAAGTAGTAAAGTTCTTAAAAGGAGTCTTTTGAGTGCTTCCGATTCAGCTTGTTTTTTGCTCAATCCCGAAGATGTTAAACTGTCAACTGTTCTGTAAAAATCGGTTACCTGGATAGGTTTTCCGTTTACAGTTGCCACATCGTTAATTCCAGGACCGGAAACGGAACCTCTTCCCCACACAAGGAATATTGTTAATACGAATGACCCGGCGACAATCCATATAGGTATGCTAAAGAGTTTCTTGTTTTTCCTTATGTTTGCAAGCATAAAAAACCTCCGCCCTATTGAAAATTTTCAAATTAAATTTATACTTTAAAAAGGAAGATATCACAAGAACCGGGAGAATTTTATTTGAGAGGATTCAAAAGAGAAGTCGAGTCCATTCTGAAAGAAGTTAGAATTCTGGTAGAATCCAAGAAATATCTTAAAGCTATTTCAAAATTGGAAAAACATAAAAACTACTTCAAGAAAGATATAGATTATCTACTTCTTTTGGCTGAAATTTATGAAAAAGTTGGAAACAATGAAAAGGCGGAAGAGCACCTTGAGAAAGCAAGATTTATAGAGGCTGATATCCGTTCGAAAGAAAATCTTGCTAAAAGTCAGGATTTTATTGAAAAGAAAGACTATGTAAAAGCAAAAAAGCTTCTTGAGGAGGCCATTTCTCTTAATCCTTTCGACCCGGCTTTATATGTTGAACTTCATAAGCTTTATAAGAAACAAGGTTTAAATAAAAAGGCAGCCAAAATATTAAAAATACTTTTAATGATATCTCCGTATGCGGAATATCCTTATGTAGAGTTAAGTTCTTATTATTACTCGGCAGGCAATATCGATCTTGCCGAAAGTATTATGGAAGATGGTTTAAAAAGAATAAATTCTCCTTCGTTTCTTTATGAAAGCGCGAAATTTTATCAGATTATAGGAGATTTTGATAAAGCTGAAGAGTTAATGCTTCAACTATATGGAAGTTTTCCGCAAGATATAGATTATGTTCAGAAGTTAGCAGAAATTTTTCTTTCAAACTCAAAGCCCGAGTATGCCTTAGATGTTTTGATGGAAGCCCTAACACATTTTGAAGACGCCCCCTATCTATACCAGTATATAGCGACTATTTATGATACTTTAGGAAAGGAAGAGGAATCTGAATTTTATATGAGAAGAGCTATATCAACCTCAGAATCATACCTAAAGGAAGATAGCATGAGAATGCTTTCGGAATTTCTGTTGGAAAAGAATAAATATGATCAAGCAGAGCAAGTGTTAAGGGAAATGATAGATTTTGCAGAAAGTTCCTGGCTTGTAATGGATGCTTTTTTGGAGCTTGCGATTTTATATATGGAACAGGAGCAATTCGGGAAAATAGTAGATGTAGCAAAGCAGATTTTAAGAGATGGGTTGATAACCGAGGAAGAAAAAATGGAGCTTCTTGAGATTGTTGCAGATGTTTTTGAAGCTGATGGCAAACTTTTTTCTGCCAAAAAAGTTTGTGAGTATCTTATGAAAAACACAAAGGACGAAAAGCAGATTAAACGTTGTTATACAAAGCTTAACCACTTAAAAGAATTAATATTCCTTGAAAAAGTGTGGAAAAAAGCTTGAAATAGCCTTGACACTTCTACTGAAACCTTCTATATTTTCCCGCGTCAGGTTTGGAACGGTTCAGGACCGGGGAGCCTTGACAGGAAGCAGTAGGGTTCATAAATTCCTTCTTGCTGAAAAATTGTGAAAGCCTCTTCCGGGGGGGTTGACAGACTGGGAAGGCAAGCATAGATTCAAACCTTGCGCAGAAAGAAAGCGAGAAGCGAAGAAACGAGGAAGTTCTTTGACAGTAGAATAAGGGGTGTGTGCCTGCG
>JALSLT010000100.1 GCA_026988135.1 Desulfurobacterium sp. | reverse complement strand
GGTTTTTTGCAAGCTCGTTAACATAATTTTCAAGTCCCACAATTTCAAGAAGATAGTAGCTTTTCTCTACAGTTTCCTCTTCTTCCTTTCTTGTTTTCGGATCTTTGAAAACTGCTCCCAAAATACCTGTTTTTGTTCTACAATGTCTCCCTATCATCACATTCTCAAGAGCAGTCATATTTGGAAACAAACGAATATTCTGAAAAGTTCTTGCAAGACCGATTTTCGTAACCTGATTCGGCTTTAATCCGTTAATTATAACCTGCCTGCCATGCTTCGTTCTTACAAAAATTTCTCCCGAGGTAGGTTTATATATCCCGGTAACACAGTTGAAAAATGTTGTTTTCCCGGCTCCGTTCGGACCTATAAGGGCAACTATCTGCCCCTCGCAAACTTGTAAACTAATATTATCAACGGCTACAAGTCCACCAAACTTTTTTGTAAGATTTCTAACATCAAGAATAGGCTCTTTTTTCGTTACTACTCCCATCTTTACCTGGCTCCCTCTTTTTATATACAAGTCTTCCGCCTCTAAACGGAATCAAACCTTCCGGCTTAAATACCATAACAAGTACCATAGCAAGACCGAATATAAGCATCCTGTAATCGGAAAACGCCCTTAAATATTCCGGCAATAAAATCATCATCAACGCAGCTATTATAACCCCAACTATCGAACCCATACCACCTAAAACAACTATCGCAAGAATAATCACAGATTCAAAAAAGGTAAAACTTGCAGGATTGACAAAAGTTGTTTTTGCAGCAAAAATCACTCCGGCAAATCCAGCCCAAGTAGCACCCAAAGCAAAAGCCGTAAGTTTAGCTCTAACCCTATCTATTCCCATAGATTGACAAGCTATTTCATCTTCTTTAAGAGCAAGCCATGCCCTTCCGAGTCGTGAAACCTGCAACCGGTTAACAACAAAAATCGTAAATATTACAAGAGCAACCGTTATGTAATAGATAAATATTAGAGACTGATCAACTTTCATTTCCATTCCAAAAAACGACGGTCTCGGAATTCCGGAAATCCCACTGGGACCATTTGTTAAACCATCCCAATTTTCAAGAAATATCCTTATTATTTCACCAAACCCTAATGTAACAATTGCAAGATAATCTCCTTTCAATCTGAGAATCGGAAATACCAGAATAATACCGGCAATAGCCGCAAGAATACCGGCCATTGGTAATACAGCCCAGAAACCCAAACCGAAATATTTACTTAAAAGAGCATAACCGTAAGCACCAACAGCATAAAAAGCCACATACCCAAGATCAAGAAGGCCGGCAAGACCTACAACTATATTAAGTCCCAAAGCAAGTACAACATAAATCAAAGCGGTTGTCATTATATTAGTCTGATAGGTCGAAAACAGTAAAGGAAAAATAAGAACAAAAACAAAAACAGCTCCGTAAAGAATCTTACTATAAACAGGATGGTTCAACACTTTGTAAACAAGAGAATCTTCAACATTATCACTACTACTCTTTTTATCCCTTCTTTCCAGCAGATATCTCCAGATAAAAGAGATAAAAAAAGCTCCGATTGCAACATATAAAGCATTTATCCACCTATAAGAAACTCTGTTTTCAGCAGAATGAAGTTTGACAACAATCATAGGAAATGTTAGAAAAACAAACCAAGCCGCTGTAATCAAAGACTTTTTTACCTCTTCTACCAATCTTTCCATCTTTTCATACCTACCGTTAAACTTTTTCAGTATTTGATTTTCCTAAAATTCCAGCAGGACGGAAAATAAGAATAAGCACAAGAATAACAAAGGCAAAAACATCCTCATAATCACTGGAAACATAGCCGGTTCCAAAACTCTCAGTAAGCCCCAGAACCACACCGCCAAGGGCAGCGCCAGGAATACTTCCTATACCACCCAAAACCGCTGCGGTAAAAGCTTTAAGACCAGCAATAAACCCAATATAAAAATTTATCTGACCAACATAGGCACCAATTAAAACCCCACCAATTGCAGCAAGGGCAGAACCTATAACAAATGTCACAGAAATAGTATTATCAACATCCACACCGCATAACATCGCCATCGTTTTATTCTGGGCAGTGGCACGCATCGCTTTTCCTATTTTAGTTTTCTTCACAAAAAGGCTCAAAGCAATCATAACAACAACTGTAACCACAATAATAACGACACCTACAGGATCAACATAATCGGAAACTTTCTCCAAAAACTTTGGAACAGGAATAATTTCGGGAAACGGAACAAAATCTGCCGTCTGAGAAAGCATCACATAGTTTTGAAGGAATATAGACATACCTATCGCACTAATTAGAGGTGATAATCTTGAAGCATGCCTTAACGGTTTATAAGCTATCTTTTCCACGGTAAAACCGTAAGCCGAAGAATAAATTACAGCAACAAGAATGGCAAGAATAAAAACGGCAAAAAGGTTCAACCCCATAGATGTTAGAATAGTAGCCGTAATCAAAGCGACAAAAGCTCCTATCATATATATCTCACCATGGGCAAAGTTTATAAGCTGGATAATCCCGTAGACCATTGTATATCCGAGAGCTATAAGAGCATAGATACTTCCTTTTGTAAGACCGCTCATAAAAAGGTCTAAAAAGTAGCTCCAATCCATATTTCCACTCCCTTAAACATAGTTAAGCGGTGGGCAGCATTATACCACCACCCACCGCTTTATAACACTCAAAACAAACACTATTTATATCACTTAGAAGGAGCATAAACCTGAACAAATTTACCGTTCTTAACCTGATAAACGGCAAACCCGACACCTTCGGCTTCACCCTTTTTATCAAATTTAATTTTCCCAAGAGGTGTTTCAACATAATTAGTACGAAGAGCATGAGTAACCTTAGCAAAATCCGTAGTTCCGGCCTTCTTTATAGCTTCGAACAAAGCTTGTGTCGCAGCGTAAGCGTTATAATAGAATGCACCGGGTTCTGTCCCGTATTTCTTCTTGTGCTCGTTAAGGGCAACCTTATACAGAGGGTTTCCAGAAACATCTTTCGGACCTGAAGCATAAACACCTTCGGCATATTTCCCTGCAACCTGGATAAACTTATCGTTTTTTATCCCATCATCAGAAATGAAAGGCATTTTAAGTCTCTTTCTTTTCATTGTCATAGCAATTTTTGAAGCTTCCGGATGATAACCACCGAACATTACCACGTCCGGACGAGCCCTTTTTATCTTCTGAACAACAGCAGAATAATCCATTGCACCAGGTGTTATACCTTCGAAAAGAACAACTTTAGCTTTACCGCTTTTTTCTATGTAATTTTTAAGGTAAGTTGCAAGTCCTTTACCGTAATCACCTTTGTCGTGAATAATGGCAACCCTTTTAGCATGAAGCTTATTTACAATGAACTCTTCTTGAAGCTTACCCTGAGCATTATCGGGAGCAATCGTTCTGAAAAATACAGGATACCCTATTTTTGTAAGAGACGGGTTTGTGGCAGACGGAGAAATTACAGGAATTTTATCCTGCTTATAAATAGGAAGAGCTGCTTTTGTAGCCCCGCTACAGATATGTCCAATTACTCCGACAACTTTACTTGTAACAAGACTTGTAGCAACGTTTGTAGCTACTTCCGGCTTACACTGCTCATCAAGAACTATAAGCTCTATCTTCTTACCAAGAAGTCCACCCTCTTTATTATACTTTTCCGCAACTATTTTGGCTGCATGAACAGTAGGAATACCAAAAGGAGCAAGATCTCCTGTATGAACTCCTGCAACCCCTATTTTGATAACATCTGCAGCAAAAGAAGGTGCAACTACTGCAAGCACCGTAAACAAAGCCGCAGAAAGAAGTCCGAAAATTTTTTTCATTCTGCTACCTCCTGTCAAAATTTAACTGGTTTAATTTGTAATTTTATTACATACCTAAAAGTCTGTCCAGAATAATAGAAGCCGCAGAACGAACGGAAAGATGATTATAGTCCGTAGGACCACAAATTGGCTCAAGAATGTAATCGGCCAATTCCATAAACTCCTCTGTCAAACCCCAGCCCGTTCCAAAACAGATAAGAAACGGCACACTCTCTATATTGATGAACTCTTTCATATGCTTATAAGAAAATGAGTCTTCATACCTTTTGGCACTTGTAACTACAATTCTCGGTTTTTTTCCCTCAATCTTCTCTATATCATTGACAGCATCTTCAAAATAAGGCACTGCTTTAACTATTTTTAACGCTTCCCACCTTTTAGGATTGTACTCTCTCCCGTGTCCTCCTTGCCAAAAAGAAAGAAGTTTATTTGCAAGCCACAGGTGATTCTCTATCGGCTGCACGATATAGTAACCTTTAACTCCGTACGTCCTCGAAGATCTTGCGATATCATGCATATCAAGAGTTGTAAGAGAAGTCGAAACAATTTTTCTTTCTTTATTATAAACAGGGTAATGAATGAGTGAAACATAAACAGACATCTAATTCTCTCCTTTTTTTAGAAAAATATAAGCTCCTACGCTTATTAAATAAAGGGGAAGAAGCAAAGGCTTAAAAGCAAGAACGGTAGCTCCTCCAAAAAGAAAAGCCGCCTCGAGAATAGGTACATTATCTCTCCAATTATCTTTCTCGTTTAACGCTCCTTTTTCCAACATTCCGGGAAGCCTTTCAAAAAATGAAGCGTAAGAAACTGCCGTCCTCATCGTTCTTCTCCTTACATCCTCTATAAGAAACTTAGGTATAAGCTTTTTAAGATAGGGATGTAAAACGGAAGGAAGAGTAAAGTCAGGATAGATAATTCTGGCTATGGATTCGGTATGAGTTACTGTCTTCAGAAGAACAAGAAGCTCCTCAGGAAGAAGAAGATTAAATTGTTTCGTTATCGACAGCTCCTCATAAAAAAATTTTTCAGCATCTATTTTGGATAAAGGCCTATTGTAATATTTGTCAAGAAATATCAAAAGCTCTCTTTTTAAAAGCTGCTCATTAACATCATTTTCAATAGCACCAACCATTTTTAACGCTGCTATTATCAAATCGACATCTTTTTTCATCACCGCATAGGAAAACATAAAAAACGCCGAAAAGGTATCCGGACATAACCTACCTATTATCCCAAAATCCACAAAAGCAAGTCTTCCATCATCGAGAACAAAGATGTTACCAGGATGCAGATCTCCATGAAAAACGGAAAGTTCAAAAATCTGTCTATTAACAACAATCACAAAATCCTCGGCAAGTTTTTTTCTATCAAAGTTTTTAAGATTTTCGACATTTGTCAGTTTTATCCCCTTAATAAATTCGGAAACAAGAACATCTCTATTGGTATAATCCCAGTAAACTTTCGGAATAACTAATCTCGGCTCTTTTTCAATTGCAAACTTTCGAAACATTTCCATATAAGATGCCTCTTTTGTCAAATCAAATTCATCAAGCAAAATCCTCTCAAACTCCTCAACTATAGAAAGAACCCTATATTCTCTCAAAGGCTTGATAAATCTGGAAAGTTTGGAGACCAACAACTTAAGAATTGTTACATCTTTTCTTATATGTTTCTCAACTCCCGGCTTTATAACTTTCACAGCTACCTTCTCACCGGTTTTTAACACGGCAGTATGAACCTGGGCTATCGACCCCGACCCTATAGGCTCTTCGGAAAATTCTACAAACCGCTTTCTCATATCTCCAAGAACCTGAAAAACAGCTTCGACAGAAACAGGAGGAACCTGATCCTGAAGTTTTTCAAGTTCTTTTATAAATTCTTCGGGAAAAACATCAACCCGAGTAGAAAGCATCTGCCCAATCTTTATATAGGTAGGACCGAGAGACTCAAGAGCAATTCTAAGACGTTGAGGCGGAGGATACGATAATAAAAAATTCCATTTTCTAAAAAAACTCTTTCCGGCAAAAACAACTAATGAAGGCAACATTTTTTTCAAATACTCATAACTACAAAAAAAAAGCGCTCCAGCTACATCTTTAACCCTTCTGTTTCTCTCACTTATTGAAATCACTTTCCTTCACCTTTTAATTTCTCAATCTCCTTTTTCACTTCTTCCAATTCCTCTTTAAAAGCCTTAAGCTCATCTCTTGTAACAAAATTCATCTTTTTTAAAATTCCCTCTATCTTTTTCTCAACTCCTTCCTTCTGATCCAAAACACTATTTTTAACCTCAGAAAGTATTTTCAACCCTTCCTTCTCAGCTAATTTTCCCTCTTCTTCAAGTTTCCCGACAATCTCTTCCACTTTTTTATTAACAACAGATATAGCCCCAATTTCTACAAGAGCTATTTTTCTAATAACATCGGATAATTTCTCCATCTCTGCCCCCATAAACGGTTATTTTCAACTTCATAACTCTTAATTTATACCACAACACAACCACAAAGAAGAGTCTCACTCCTTTGTCAAGTGCCTATTTTAGTTTAAAATTAGTTGGAAGTTTATTTCCCTACACAGGAGTATCTGTGAAAAAGTTTTTTCTGATTTTTATTGCACTTTTCTCACATATTAGTGGCGCATACAGTAAAAATATCCCGATTACGCTTACCGCACAAAAAGTTTTCGGAAATCCGGATAAACAGATAACGGCAACAAACGGAACACTAAAATACGGGAACAGCACATTAAGTGCTTACCTAATAATATTCGATACTATCAATGAAACAATTACGGCCGTGGGAGATGTTTTTTTGGAGGACGGAAATTCGGCCCTTTTTTGTTCCCGATTAAAATACAATCTAAAAACAAAAAAGGCAGAACTACTAAATGCCAAAGGAAAACTTTCACAAAGCGACTTCATTAAAGCAGAAAAACTTATAAGGGTATCCGACTCTTTGTGGATAGCATATAATGGAATTTACACACCTTGCTGCAACTGTTGCGAATATC
>JALSLT010000099.1 GCA_026988135.1 Desulfurobacterium sp. | reverse complement strand
AGAGAAAAACTAACAAAAGATGAAAGGGAAAAACTTAAAGCAGGAAAAATAACATATCCATCACTAATACCTATGGAAAGTTTTATTGGAGCTGTATTTTCAAAAATTGGAAAAACCCATATAGAGAATATAGCTTTGTGGCTTACGCCGGTGTTGGCTGTTCTTTTTACCATCCCTCTTATCCTTTACCTTGACGAAATCGGCGCCCCGGTTGCCGGATTTGGAGGAGCAATATTTGGAGTAACATCACTTGTGTATTTGGCAAGGACTACAATCGCCAGGTTTGATACCGACTCTCTCAATCTCTTTTTTCCTTTCATGGTAGCCTATCTGTTTTATAAAACTATTAACGGAAAAGAGAGAAAAAAGAAATATGTTTTTGCAGCACTTTCAGGTATTTTTATGTGGATGTTCAACTGGTGGTACACCCACCCGGATCTTGTTCTCATAATGTTTGCAATTTTCATAGCAGGTGTTTTCGTAAGCTTCAAAAATTTTGACAAAGAAAACCTAAAACTCATAGGAATTGTAGCTCTGTTCTCAAATCCACTTGTATTGTTTAAAGGAACTGAAACAATAGGTAGAAGGGTTTATCTGTATATAGTAAACTTTACAAACCCGGCAACAAAAGCAGGATTCCCCAACATATTCCAGTCTATAAGTGAAGCTCAAAGGGCATCTTTAAAACTAATAGCGGCAATAACAACTGGTAATACCATTCTTTTCTGGATAGGTTTTATATCGGTTTTTGTCCTTATAATAAGAAAATGGCGAAAATTGCTATTTTTAACCCCTTTATTCCTTCTCGGGTTAATGGTATTTAAAAGTGGAAACCGCTTTGCCATGTACCTTGCTCCTTTTATAGGAATCGGGCTTGGTTACATTCTGGATTTAACAATAGAATATTATGGAAAATTGAAGAAAAACCCTGAAGAACAAAAGATTTTAAAAGAAACAGGCATAGTAATCTCCGGAATAATTATGACACTTATTGTTTTTATTTCTCAATCTCAGGCTTTTAAAATAGTAGCCAAGCCAAAAATTACACCTTCTCTTGAAAAAGATTTCCTTAAACTTAAAGAAATAACACCGAAAAACTCATGGATATGGACTTGGTGGGATTACGGAACAGCTATTCAATATCTCGGAAGACGAGCGGTTTTTCATGACGGACAATCCCAATTTTCTCCTAAAACCTACTTTGTGGCAACAACTTTTTCAAATAATTCTCCGGAAAAAGTTTACAACACTATAGTCGGAATATCGTCTGTCGGAATAACTTCCATTGATAAATGGATAAATGAAGATAACATGACTCCGGAAGAGATAAGAAAAAACTTTTTTGACGGAAAATACAATAAAAAGCTAACAAATCCTGTTTACTACATGTTTACGGAAGATGAGATAGGAAAATTTACATGGATAAACTATTTTGGAACCTGGGATTTCAGACTGAGAAGAGGCATAAAGAAAAGAATTATACCTGTCGGAACATGTGAAATCTCTGGAAAAGCTATTGAATGCGGTAAAGGGATTTCGGTTAACCCGGAAAAAGGACTAATGAAAGCAAACGGAATTTTTCCACTGAACTCTATTTCGATAAGGACAGCAGATAAACTAACTGAAAAAACTTACAATCCGGAAAGCAACTTCCATTTTGAAGCCGTTATTACATCAAACGGCAACTATATAGGATTTATTATGGATGACCAACCTTTCTATTCCATGTTCAACCAGATGTATATTCTCAGGAAATTCGACTCTAAATTTTTTGAACTGGCCTACGACAATTTCCCAACAATGGTGGTTTATAAAGTTAAAAACAGTAAAGAAGGAGAGATTGATGCTTTCTGATAAAACGATTCTAATAACTGGAGGAACCGGCTCTTTTGGAAAGAAGTTCACAAAAAGAATACTTTCGGAATACAATCCTAAGAAGATTATAATTTATTCCAGAGACGAATATAAACATTACTTAATGCAAAAGGAATTTTCAGAATATAAAGAAAATTTACGTTTCTTCATAGGAGATGTACGAGACAAAGAACGACTCTATAGGGCATTAAACGGAGTGGATATTGTAATACATGCTGCTGCATTAAAACATGTGCCTTTGATGGAATATAACCCTATTGAAGCTATTAAAACAAATATACATGGGGCAATGAATATTATTGATGCAGCAATAGATAGAGGAGTAAAAACAGTAGTAGCTCTTTCAACCGATAAAGCTGTAAATCCTGTTAACCTGTATGGTGCTACTAAACTTGTTTCAGATAAGTTGTTTGTTTCTGCAAATGCGTATTCAGGAAAAGAAGGAACAAGATTCTCAGTAGTAAGATATGGAAACGTAGCTGGCAGTAGAGGTTCAGTAATTCCATTCTTTATGAAATTAAAAGAAAAAGGATGTAAAGAATTTCCCATAACTGATTTCAGAATGACAAGATTCTGGATTACTCTTGATGAGGGGGTTGATTTAGTATTTAAAGCAATAAAGGAAAGTAAAGGTGGGGAAATTTATGTTTCAAAAATTCCCTCATTTAAAGTGGTGGACCTTGCCAAAGCCATATCTCCTGAAGCAACCTTAAAAGAAATAGGCATCAGGGAAGGGGAAAAACTTCACGAAGTAATGATAACAGAAGAAGATTCCAGAAATACTTTTGAGTATGATGACCACTACATTATTTATCCTCAGTTTGATTGGTGGAATTATGAAAACTACTTTAAACCCGGAGGGAAAAAGGTTCCTGAAAACTTTAGATACTCTTCTGATAAAAATGATCAATGGTTATCCACTGAAGAATTGAAAAAGTTGATAGAGAAAATAGATGTTGTTTATTGATTAAGGAAATGAGAGGTCTGGAATGTCTAAATTCATACCCTACGGAAAACAACATATTGATGAGTTTGATATTCAAGAAGTAATACAAGTTTTAAAATCAGATTTTATTACTCAAGGTCCTAAAGTTAAAGAACTTGAAGAACAACTGGCAGAATACTGCGGAGCAAAGTATGCTGTGGTTTTTAATTCGGGAACGTCGGCTTTACATGCAGCTTACTTTTCTGTAGGATTATCAAAAAATGATACCTTCATAACATCTCCGATGACTTTCGCCGCTACATCAAATGCTGGACTTTTTTTAGATGCTAAACCTATTTTCTGTGATATAGAAGAAGATACGGGAAATATAAACGTTAAACTTATAGAATCTAAAATTACTTCAAAAACAAAGCTGATAGTTCCTATCCATTATGCCGGACACCCCTGTGATATGGAAAAAATAAAAGAGATTGCTGATAAATATGGCTTGTTTATAGTAGAAGATGCCTGTCATGCATTGGGAGCAAAATATAAAGATTCCAAAATAGGAAGTTGTAAATATTCTGATATGACAGTTTTCAGTTTCCATCCTGTAAAACATATAACGACCGGAGAAGGTGGTGCTGTTTTAACAAATAGAGAAGACTTGTATGAAAAACTTTTAATGTTTAGAAACCATGGAATAACAAAAAATTCCAAAAAGTTTATTAACAACCCAGATGGAGAATGGTATTACGAAATGCAGTTTTTAGGTTACAATTATCGTATGACCGATATTCAAGCAGCTCTTGGAATTTCTCAGCTAAAAAAACTTGCTGAATTTATTAAGAAGAGAAGAGAGATTGTAAAAATTTACAATAAAGCTTTTAAGGATAATCCATACTTTGATACTCCAGTTGAGAAGGATTATGCTTATCACTCTTATCATTTGTATTCTATAAGACTAAAAGATAGCTATAAGGATAGAAAAAAGGAAATATTTCAACTTTTGAGAAAAAAAGGATTGGGAGTTCAGGTTCATTACATACCGGTTTATCTACATCCATATTATCGGGAGCTTGGGTATAAGAAAGGAGAATGTCCGGTGGCAGAAGAGTTTTATAAAAGAGAGATAAGTTTACCTATTTATCCGACTATGACTAAACAGGATGTAAATTTTGCTATAGAGACAGTTTTTGGGATATTCAAAGAGGTAACTGGATGAAGATAGGAGCCATTGTCCAAGCAAGAACTACATCTACAAGACTTCCAAAAAAAGTTTTGAAAGAGCTTCCGTACGGTAGTGGTATTACTATATTGGAGCAAGTTATACGAAGATTGAAAAAATCAAAATTACTTGATGAGATAATAGTTGCAACTACAACCAATCCTGAAGACAACTCGATTGTTAAGATTGCTGAAAAAGAAGGTATAAAGTATTTTAGAGGTAGTGAAAAAAATGTTCTTGAAAGATATTACCAGTGTGCTAAGGAGAATAAAGTTGACATAATAGTAAGGATAACAAGTGATTGTCCTTGTATTGATTGGGACATCATAGATATGATAATAGAAAAACATTTACAAAATAACGCTGACTATACTTCAAATACTATAGAAAAAAGATTTCCCCATGGTTTGGACGTTGAGGTAATTGCTTTTAAAGCTCTGGAAAAGGCTTACTATGAAGCTTCAGAAAACTTTGAAAAAGAGCACGTTTCTCCTTATATACATACCACGAATAGAGAAAAGTTTAAAGTAGTCTCGGTAGAAGCACCGGATTATTTAACTGCTCCAGATATAAGAATAACTCTTGATACAGAAGAAGATTACGCTTTACTCTGTGCAGTTTTTGACTATTTATATTCTCAAGACAGCTACTTTCAAGCTGTTGACATAATTAATCTTTTCAAAGAAAAGCCCTGGCTAAAACTGATAAACAAAAAAGTTCTGCAAAAAAAGATTTTTGATTCTTTAGAAGAGGAACTTAAAGAAGCTAAAAAACTATTAGAGTTACAGGAATTAAAAAGGGCAAAAGAGATAATAGAAAAATGGGAAAGCTAAAGGTTTACATACTAACAGAAGGCAGTAGCAACATAGGTTTTGGACACGTTACAAGATGTTTGTCTTTATATCAAGCTTTTGAAGAAAAAGGTATAAAACCAAAATTTCTAATAAATGGTGATGACTCTATAACCGGACTTGTAAAGGATACAGATTATGAGATTACTGATTGGTTAAAGATGCGTGAGCAGGTTTTTGAAAGAATAAAGGATTCAGACATAGTTATTATTGATAGCTATCTAGCAGGCAAGGAATTCTATGAAGATTTATCTAAGCTAACGAAGCTTCCCGTCTATATAGACGATAACAAACGAATAGACTATCCAAAAGGTATTGTTGTTAACGGAAACATTCATGCAGAGGATTTGAATTATCCTAAGAAAGAGGAAATAACTTACCTGCTTGGAACGAAGTACATTCCTTTAAGAAGAGAATTCTGGGAAGTTCCAGAAAAGGAAATAAGAGAGATAGTTCAAAGTGTTATGGTAACTTTTGGTGGAGATGATATAAGAAATATGACCCCAAAAGTTTTAAATTTATTAGTAAACAAATACCCTGAATGGAAAAAGAATGTTATCCTAGGAAAAGGATTTCGTAATATTGAGGAAATCAAATCTGTAGCAGATAAAAATACGAATTTAATATATTATCCCGATGCAGGACAAATGAAACAGGTAATGCTCGATTCTGATATTGCCATTTCTGCTGGTGGTCAAACTCTTTATGAGCTTGCGAGGGTTGGTGTTCCTACGATTGCTGTTGCTGTTGCCGAAAATCAGATAAAGAATGTAGAAACTTGGAAAAGAGTGAATTTTATAGAACACACAGGATATTGGCAAGAAAAACAGATCTTAAACAAAATTGCCCTCTCTATAGAAAAATTAAAACCAGTCAATATTAGATTAGATAGATACAATATAGGAAAAAGTCTTGTCGATGGCCTTGGAAGCTTTAAAAACTTAAATGAGTTTTTAAGAACTCTGATAAGCAAAGAAATAATTTTCAGAAAAGTAAAGCTAAATGATATCTGGGACATTTATAAAATTTCAAACGACAAAAGCGTAAGAGAAATTTCATTCAATTCTAATTATATAGAGAAAATAGACCACAAGAACTGGTTTTTAAAAAATTGGGGAAATAATTTCCATGTGATTGAATTTCGAGGAAAAGTGATCGGGCAGACAAGATTTAAAGTTAATAAAGAGAATAACGAAGCAATAGTTAGCATTAGTTTACACAAAAATTATCGGCAATTGGGATTAGGAAAGCTTCTTTTAACAAAAAGCCTGGAAAAGTTTTTAGAAGAAAATATGGAGATAGATAAAGTTATAGCTCTTATCAAAAAAGCAAACTATAACTCAAAAGCTCTATTCGAAATTATCGGTTTTAAGCAAATAGAAAACACCGATGAATGGTCTAAATACGAACTTAAGAGGAATAAATATGAAAAAAACCAAAATAGCAAATAAAGAAATAGGAAATACAAACCGAATTTTTATAATTGCTGAGCTTTCGGCAAACCATAAGCAGGATATAGAACTTGCAAAAGATACGATTTATGCCATGAAGGAATCAGGAGCTGATGCAGTAAAACTTCAGACCTATACGCCAGATACGATGACAATTGATTGTGATAATGATTATTTCAAGATAAAGCAGGGGACTCTTTGGGATGGGAAAACTTTCTACCAGCTTTATCAAGAAGCCTATACTCCATGGGAATGGCACTATGAGTTAAAAGAGCTTACAGAAAAACTTGGGCTTATATTTTTCTCTTCACCTTTTGATAAAACGGCAGTTGATTTCTTAGAAGAGTTAAATGTTCCAGCATATAAAATTGCTTCTTTTGAAATAACTGACATACCACTTATAGAGTATGCAGCTTCAAAAGGAAAACCGATGATAATTTCAACCGGTATAGCAACTCTTTGCGATATTCAGGAAGCAGTTTCCGCTTGCAGGCGAGTTGGAAACGACCAGATAATACTATTAAAATGTACATCCGCATATCCCGCACCTTTAGAGGAGGTTAATTTAAGAACAATTCCAAACATGGCAGAGACTTTTAACTGTATAGTGGGACTGTCAGACCATACTCTTGGAATTTCCGTTCCAATTGCTGCGGTAGCC
>JALSLT010000098.1 GCA_026988135.1 Desulfurobacterium sp. | reverse complement strand
GGGAATGACACTTGTTCCAGAGGTGTTTTTAGCTAAAGAGCTTGAGATGTGTTACGGAGCTGTCTGTTATGTTACAAACTATGCAGAAGGCATAAAACCTTACGGTTTTAAGGAGGGAGTCCTTTTTGAAGGGATGCTTCTTGATGAGCAAAAGAAACTTGTTGATAGGGCTGTAGAAAGATTTCCTGAGATAATGCTTGCTCTTATAGAGTATCTTTATGAACTTGACAAGACTTGTCCTTGTGGAAATTTGATGAAAAGATATAAGCTGAAAGGCATGATAGGAGAGGATTGGAGGGAATGGATTAATTAGGAAGGTGTTTGCAATATGTGTAGATTATTTAAAAGAGAAGAGTTTCTTTATGGTTTGAAAGAAAGTCCCAGTCCAATTGGGCTTAAATCATTAAAGTATGTTATTTTGGTTTCTCTTTTTTCTATACCTTTTGTTGGTGTATTGCGAAATTACTATTTCGGGTTAGGTAAAATAGTTGTAGCCGGTGTGGTTTCCGAGCTTTTAATGTTTGTTGCGTTTCTTTTTTTTGTAAGGGAAAAATATGAATATGCTCGATTTTTTGCTGTAATAGCTATAGCTGCTATTTTAGTAGGGTTGCTTTTCCAAGGTGTTCATTATAATTACATTTGGTTTGCGGTGTTTCCGGTCGTATCTTTTTTAATTTATTCTTACTCCAATGCTTTGTTGTTTTCTTTAGTTTTTCTTTTTTTTATTATTGTTTTGGAGTTTGAGTTTCATAGTGATTCGTTTTGGGTTAAGTTTTTTTATATTCAAGAGTTTTTTCTTTTTTACCTTTTTATGGTGCTTGGAGGGTATTTTTATTCAAGAATTTTAAAGGAACATGAAGATGTGATGCAGCATCTTGCCACAAAAGATATGTTAACAGGAGCTTTTAACAGATGGAAGTTTTTAGAAGATTTTTCCTATGAATTTGATAGAGCCAAAAGGTTTGGGCTGCCTCTTTCTTTAATAATGTTTGATATAGATTTTTTTAAAAAGGTTAATGATACATATGGACATGATGCAGGGGATATGGTTTTAAGAAAAATTGCTAATATTATGAAAGAAAATATTCGCAGGATAGATAAACTTGTAAGGTGGGGTGGAGAAGAGTTTATCATTTTTGCTCCCAATACGGATTTGGAAGGTTCTGTTTATCTTGCGGAGAAGTTAAGGCTGAAAATAGAAGCAGCTGATTTTGGAAAAGTGGGTAGCGTTACTGTTAGTTTTGGTGTTGTGAAAATGAAAACAAGTGATACTATAGATGGATTGCTTAAAAGGGTTGATGAGGCTCTTTATAAGGCTAAAGAGAAGGGAAGAAATAGGGTCGAAAGAGTCTAGGAGGTGATTTATGGAAGGGTGGTTGGAGGATAAATTTTCTTGTGCTTTATGTGAAATAGGCGAAATTGAGGGTTTGAGAGAAACGATTCTCTATTATCTGATTATAATCGGAATTATTACTGTTCCGTTTTTCGGGGTTTTGAGAAATTATTTTATGGGAAAAGGGATTATAGCTTTCGCTGCTTTTTTTTCCGAATTTATTCTTGCTCTTTCCTTCTTGTTTTTTTCAAAGCAAAAAATAGCTATTTCCAAGCTTCTTTTTCTTACCTCTATTGCACTTATGTTGGTATCTTTGATTTTTCAGGATATAAAATTTATGTATATGTGGTTTGCCCTTTTCCCGGCACTTGCATTTATACTGCTTCCTGCAGAAACCGCTCTTGTTTTATCCGCAATTTTCGGTTTTTTGGTCTTTTTCTTTGATATTGTTTATCATCCTAAAGTTGTAGAGGTGTATTTTTTGCAAGAGCTGGCAGTTTTTTACCTTTTTATGATTGCAGGAGGGTTCCTGTACGCAAAGGTTCTTGAAAGACAGGAGATTTTGCTTGGATGGCTTGTTTCGGAAGATTCGTTAACAGGTGTTATGACCCGGAAACGGTTTTTAGAATTTTTTGATATTGAACTTCTGAAAGCTAAAAGATACCAGATTCCTTTATCTGTTATTATCTTTGATATTGATAGGTTTAGAGAATTTAATAAGACTCATGGAAGTGATGCCGGGAACAGAATTCTGAAAGAAATGGTGGAGGCTATAGAGAAAAATACAAGAAAGGCGGATGTTACCGTAAGGTGGGGTGGCGATGAGTTTATTGTGTATCTTCCTTTTACCGATTTAAAGGGTGCATGGTCCGCGGCTATTAAAATTAAAGATGATATAGATAAGATAGTTAAGGCTAACCATGCAACGGAACTTTCTATTAGTATGGGGCTTGTTCAGCTAAATGATGATGAAAGTAAAGATGAATTTTTGAAAAGACTTGAGGAAGCTCTTTATGTTGCGAAGAATAAAGGTGGAGATGTTATAGAGACCGTTCAAGGAGGAAAGTATGGAAAAAGGATATATGTTGATAGGTGGAGAGAAAGTTTATAAAGATAAAGAGATAAAAATTCTTTTTCCTTATGATGAAAAGGTTATTGGAACGATTCCAGAAGGTGACATGGAGGATGTAAATAAGGCAGTTACTCTTGCCTTGAGAGGTTTTGAAAAAATGAAACAGTTGACAGCTTATGATAGATACAAGTTTTTAATGAAGGCAGCAAGAACTCTTTCAAACAGAAGTGTTGAAATTGCCGAGCTCCTAACAAAAGAGGTGGGTAAAACTTTAAAGGAAGCTCTTGGGGAAGTTGGAAGAGCCGTAAATACACTTAGTCTTTCCGCAGAAGAAGCTAAAAGATTAAAAGGTGAAGAGATACCGTTTGATGCGGCTCCCGGAGTGAGGAATAAAATAGGATTTTTTAGAAGAGTTCCTCTTGGTGTTATAGGATGTATTACTCCATTTAATTTTCCCTTAAATCTTACGTGCCATAAAATTGGTCCCGCTCTTGCTGCGGGTAATAGCATAGTTATTAAACCTTCGGAGAACACTTCTCTTGTCGTTATAAAGCTTGCTGAAATATTGATAAAGGCAGGGTTTCCACCTGAAGCTGTAAACGTGGTGACAGGTTACGGGGAAAAGGTTGGGGATGCTCTTGTAAGGGATGAAAGGGTCAGAAAGATAACTTTTACCGGGAGTGTTCCGGTAGGAAAGATAATAATGTCCCGTGGGGGACTTAAAAGGTATGCGATGGAGCTTGGTTCAAATGCTGGAGTTTATATAGATAGTGGCCAGAGAGATAGGCTTGATTTTGTGGCTGAAAAGGTGTGTCGAGGCGGATTTGCCATGGCAGGGCAGGTTTGTATCTCTGTTCAGAGAGTTTTTGTAAATGAAGCTATATTTGATGAATTTGTTGAAAAGGCAGTTTCTTTTACAAAAGGTTTAAAGGTAGGAAATCCGTTTGATGAGGATACGGATATTGGTCCTGTTATTGATAGAGCTTCAGCAGATAGGATAATGGAGTGGATAGAAGAAGCGATAAAAGCGGGGGCTGAAATAGTTGCAGGAGGGAATCGTCTATCGTCGACATTGATAGAACCAACAGTCCTTGTTAATGTTCCTGAGAATGTGAAACTGTTTGAAGATGAGGTATTTGGCCCTGTTATTATTGTTAATAAAACAAGAGATGTTGAAGATGCTATAAATAAGATTAACCTTTCAAAGTATGGATTACAGGCTGGAATATTTACAGAGGATATGAGAAAAGCTTTGAGATTTGCAGATAAAGTTGAAGCCGGTGGCATAATGATAAATGAGATTCCGACGTTTAGGGTTGATCAGATGCCTTATGGTGGTATGAAAGAAAGCGGTATCGGAAGAGAAGGTCCTTCCTTTGCAGTTGAGGAGATGACAGAGTTGAAAGTTATCTGTTTTGATTTGAATTAAAGGTTGGAGTGCCCCGGCATGGCCGGGGCTTTGTCATTTTAGGAGGTGTGGAGATGAAACTAATTTTAAGAGTTTAAATTTTTTTTACACAGCTTGCATTTGCCAAAAAATGTGTGTTGAGCTCCTTCTATTTTATGTCCGGGTCCTTCCACACTATTTCGTGCCATTTCACATATAGGGATATCTATATCAAAGATTTTTCCACAGTAGTTACAGACAAAGTGGTGGTGGTATTCGGTTTTGTAATCAAAACGGGATTGCTTGTTAATAATGATTTCCCCAATTTTTCCTTCTTCTACGAGCTCTTTTAAAACACGATATACCGTTGCAAGACTTAATGTTTCAAGTTCTTTTTTTGCTCTTTCGTATAGTTGTTCAGCAGTAGGATGGTCTTTTGATTCCTTTGCTATCCTATAGATAACCGTTTTCTGTTTTGTTTGCCTTTTCAACTTGCTCATTTTTTCTTTCCATAAGTTTAATAATTTTTAACGAGAATAAATGTCATTTTCAATTATATAAAAAGTGTTATTAAATATCAACTTTTTCTAACCGAGCTTTCTATTTTCTACTAAATGTCGTAAACTTAATTTCAGGTGAGCTTCTGTTACGATTAGGGAGGCAGTTTGGAAAAGATGAAGTCTTATGTGGAGAAGGTTTCCGGTAAATCCGAATTTGATATAGCGATTATCCTTGGTTCCGGGGTTGATATCCAAGGAAACATCTTATGCTCCATTAATTATAATTCTATTCCCGGTTTTCCGTCTGTTGGTGTTGAAGGACATGAGGGAAGACTTGATATTCTTAATGTTGGTGATATTTCGGTTCTGGTTTTCAAAGGACGTTTTCATTATTACGAAGGAAGGGAAAATTGGGAGATAAGGGCTATTCCCTATCTGTCATCACTTTTGGGTTGTAAATATTTTTTCTCAACTTGTGCCGTTGGTGCAGTTTCGAGGAAAGCAGCTTCTTCCGACTTTATGGTTTTACGTGATCATATAAATTTTCAAGGAAAAAACCCTCTGGTAGGATTGTCGGAGTTTTTTGGTTCCCAAGTGTTTGTTGACTTAAAGAACTGTTATGATAAAAAATTTATAGAGATAGTACTAAATGTGGCTCGGGAAAAAAATTAAATGTTTCAGAAGGAGTTCTTTGCGCCGTTTTAGGACCGACTTATGAGACTTCTGCGGAAGTTAAAATGCTTTGTTCCTTCGGGATTGATGTTGTGAGTATGTCAACTGTTCCCGAAGTTATAGCAGCTAAATTTTACGGTATGAAAGTGGGAGCTGTTGCGGTGATAGCAAACGATGTTTTTGAGACGGGTGTGACACATGAGCAAGTTTTAGGTGCAGTTAAAGAGAAAAATAAAAAAATGGGTAGCTTATTACTTAAAACATTTATGCAATTAGAAAACTATATATAGATGATAGTCTTGACACCTAAAAATATTTTTTCTAACATATGGGTTGGATGTTATGGCGGGATAGGAGGTTGAATGAAAGAGAAAAAAGGGGAACTTATTCTAGGGGTGGAATCAAAAAAAACACTTTATAACGAGGATGGGTGGAGATGAGAAAATTACTGTTCCTATCGGTAGTGGCTTCTCTTCTTGCTTCCTGCGCTTCTTCTGTGAAAAAGCCGGTTGAAACATCTGTTGAATCGGAGAAAAAGATTGAGAAACAAGAAATTTCCGCAGGAGAAATCGAGAAGACAGAAGAGCCTGTAGTTGTAAAACCGGAGAAGAAGGTTCCGGAGTCGGAGCTTATTATCTCAAAGTTTAAGCATAGTGATCACGTTAAGGTGATCAAAGAGTACGGTTGTATTCCCTGTCATCATTTTAATGTTGAAATGCACATTCCTGACCAGGGGCATGCGGAAGAAATTTCCGAGAAATTCTTAAAGCCTACCGAGGCAAGCTGTAAAGTATGTCATACTAAAGGAGTTGAGTAATGTGTAGCAAAAAAGAAACTAGGGGGTTTGGAGTGAGAGCTTTTATAATGTTCTTATTGGGAATGCTTACCCTCTGTGGAACGGCCCAGGCGAAAGTAAATATCGGGGACGATGGATGTCTCTATTGTCACAGGATGAAAGGGCTGATGACAGTGGAAGTTAAGAAAGAGGGTGAAAAAGAAATAGTGGACTGCAGTATCAATGATGCTAAATATATGCACTCAGTCCACAGAAATATTCACTGTACCGAATGTCACACCAAGGCTGTATCTTATCCTCACGATAGGACGAAGGTTAGAGAAGTTAATTGTGCCACGAAGTGTCATGTGATCGATCCTGCTACGAAAAGGCCTTTCTCTCACGAAAAGGTGTATAAAACATGGGAGGAAAGTGCCCACGGTAAGAACTATAAAAAGGCACCGGATGTATATCCTTCCTGTCAGTATTGTCATACGAATAGATTGCTTGTAGATGTTAAGAAATTTGAAACTTTGGAAGGAAGTTTTGATAGATGCTATGCTTGTCATAACGATGAAAAGTGGTCGGCTGATAGGCTTGCTCACATGGCAAGTAGAATGGATATACCGGAGATAAAGAACGGTTATGTGTTCCAGTTTATTAAGACAAGAAGGGACGGATGGGAGATAGTTGAACTTTGTGCAAGTTGCCATGAGAATGAAAAGCTGATGGAAGAAGCGATAGAAGTGGAAGGGATTCATAATAAATACAAAATAAAGAGAATTCTTGATGCTGTTCCAAGTTATCAAAAGACAATGCACTCTAAGATGCTTTATCTTGATAGAAGTGATTTAAGGGCTGCTGATTGTCTTGACTGTCATACAAAGAAAGGAAGCAATTATCATGATATCTTTCCTAATGATGATCCGCGAGCTTCCACTCATCCGAACAATATTCAGGTTACCTGTGGTAGGTCCACTGAATGTCATCCACTTGCTCCTAAGTACAACATGAAAAACTTTGCTGAGACCAAGTGGGTTCACGTTGACCCTGTTCTTGGAGAGAACCTGGGACAGACTATTGTGTGGATTGTTGAAGAAGCGATGTTCTGGATTGCAGCTTCTGTAATTCTCTTTGCAGCAGTGGTGGTTATCCTTGACACCCTTAAATACATAAGGAGGCAGTAGGCATGTGGGGTTGGTTTAAAAGAAAATTCAGGATGAGGGAAGATTACGAAAAGCTTATTATCGTTGACGGTGATAAGTTTTTCATAGAAAAATGGACTGTTCTTCAGTGTTTGATGCACGTTGGTATTATGACAATGATTATGCAGGT
>JALSLT010000097.1 GCA_026988135.1 Desulfurobacterium sp. | reverse complement strand
AACCTTTTGAAGTACATATAAGTGAGGAATTGAAGAAATTTATAAAGGGGAAAAATCTACCTGAAAATGAAGTTTGTGAATTTAATGACGATGTTGATGTAGAACTATTTAATTATTGTCTTTTGTTGAGGGATGATTTGGAAACTAATGATGAAAGAATATCCTTGATGAGGGATATAATATTACTAGGACTTTCCGAACGAGATGCTCGAATTATTGCACTTGAAGCCGGTGCTTCACAAGTATATGTTAATAGTGAATATTTGGACCAATTTAAAATTGAAGAAAAATTAAAGGGTGAAATTAAAACTAAACTGTGCAAGTTTTATACGGGTGAATAATTGTTACCGCAATTCGACTTTAAATTTGATATGGTTTTTGCCGATCCGCCTTATTTTTTGTCAAATGACGGGCTTACGATTAAAAACGGAAAAATTACAAGCGTAAATAAAGGTAAGTGGGATAAATCAAAAGGTTTTGAATATATTAACAATTTCAATCGCAGATGGCTAAAACTTATTCGCGATAAAATGAAAGAAGATGCCACCATTTGGATAAGCGGCACAATGCACAATATTTTCAGTGTCGGGCAGATATTGACAGAATTGGATTTTAAGATTTTAAATATTATCACTTGGCAAAAGACAAATCCGCCGCCTAATTTTTCCCGCCGTTATTTTACGCATTCCACCGAACAAATTATTTGGGCAAGGAAAAACGCTAAAGTTCCGCACTATTTCAATTACAACTTGATGAAAGAATTAAATGAAGGAAAACAAATGAAAGATGTTTGGTCTTTACCTGCCATTGCCAAATGGGAAAAGTCTTGTGGTAAACACCCAACCCAAAAACCGCTTTCGGTATTGACAAGAATTATTCTTGCATCAACAAGAAAAGGAGCTTGGATAATCGACCCGTTTACCGGCAGCAGCACAACCGGAATTGCAGCAAATTTATTCGAAAGAAAATTTCTCGGAATTGATATTGAACAAAAATATTTGGAAATCAGTAAATGTAGAAAAATGGAAATTGAAGATGAGCTTGTATTCAAAAGATACCAAAGCAAAATTTAACGGAAATAAACAACAACTACAAAAGTAATTTCTTCTCCCCCGCTCTCAGCTTTGCACTCCTTGCGGCAGGATTTATTTTTACCTCTTCTTCGGACGGCATGACAGGTTTCTTTGTTATTATCTCCAGGTCTTCTCTCTCTTTTAAAATATTTTTAACTATTCTATCCTCAAGAGAGTGAAAAGCTATAACGACAACCCTTCCACCCGGCTTTAATCTGTCAATTGCTTCCGGAACTGCATTTTCAACACTCTCAAGCTCTTTGTTAACATAAATTCTTATCCCTTGGAAGGTTTTGGTGGCAGGATGCTTTTTCTTACCGGCCCAAAGTTTTTTAGGTATTGAAAATTCAACTATCTTTGCAAGTTCGAAAGTGGTCTTTATCGGTTTTTCTTTCCTTGCCTTTATTATCTCTCTTGCTATTTTTCTTGAAAATCTTTCTTCGCCGTATCGGTAAATGATATTTGCAAGATCTCTTTCAGGCAAAGTATTAACTACGTCAGCAGCCGTTAACTTCTGACTTCTGTCCATCCTCATATCAAGGGCATCATCCTTTCGGAAAGAGAATCCTCTATCTCCTCTCAATTGAAAGTGAGAAACTCCAAGGTCAAACAAAATACCATCAACAAAATCAATTCCCTCTTCATCAAGAACAACACCTATCTGAGCAAAATTTGCATGATACACAGAAAATCTATCTCCAAACCGCTCGAGTCGCTTTATAGCTCTATCTATCGCTTCTTCATCCCTATCTATAGCTATAACTCTGTTTTCGGAATTTGCTTCAAGAATAGCCTCGGTATGTCCGCCACCACCAAGAGTAGCATCAATAAAAATACCGGATTCCGACGCTTTCAGAAAATCGATACTTTCTTTAAGAAGTACAGGGGGATGAAATATATCTCTTCCCTTATTATCCATTTGCTTCATTACCGTTATTAAATTCACATTCGTGATTTACCGAGTCATCTACCGGATCAAGGTGAATCGTAACTTCCCATTTTTTATCCGAATCAATCTTTTTTATTCTTTCTTCCACCTCATCTGCCATATCATGCGCTTTTTGCAAAGAGATATCGGGATTAAAAACAAGATGAACATCAACAAAGTTGAAAGGTCCGGCTTTACGGGTTTTAAGAAAATGATAACTCGTAACTTCAGGAGTACTCTTTATCTCCGCTATTATCTTCTCAACCGTTTCATCCTCCAAAGAAACATCCATAAGAATAAGAACTCCCTCTTTTATCAGTCCGAAAGCGGAATAGATTATATAGATAGCGATACCTATCCCGAAAATACCGTCAATAGCATAAAACTTCGTGAGATAAACTATCAAAAGGGAAAGAACAACAGCGGAGTTGGAAAGAAGGTCTGTTTTATAGTGAAGGGCATCCGATTTAACAACAAGATTCCCTGTTTTCTTTGCTACATACTCAAGGAAATAGACAAGCCCGGCAGTCATAATAATAGAAATAATCATAACCATAAGGGAAGGACCAAGATGGTAAATAGGTTCATTTTGTAAAATTTTTCTAACACCTTGATACATAATAAAGAGGCCCGAAATGGTAATAATTGTTCCTTCTATAACGGCAGCAAGAGCTTCTATCTTTCCAAGCCCATAGTTAAAGCGCTCACTTGGCGGTTTTTCAGCATTATGAATTGCAAAATAGTTAAACATTGAGACAAAAATATCAAGTATAGAATCCATTGCTGACGCAAGAACCGAAACGGAACCGCTCAATATACCGACAACCAATTTAATAACAACCAATATTCCAGCAACAGTACTGGCAACAACAGTAGCTTTTTTCTGCAACGACATAACTTACCCCTTAAATCCTTTAGGATATGACCCTAAAATTTTCATAAAACTCGTATCGGCTGCAACCTCCTCAAGAGCTTTCCTAACCCTCGTCTCAGTTTTATGCCCGTCTATATCGACAAAGAAAACGTACTCCCACGGACGCTTCTTTGTAGGTCTGGATTCTATTTTTGTCAAATTAACATCATAGAGAGCAAAGGGCTTCAAAGCATGAAAAAGAGAGCCTGAAGTATGCTTGGCACTAAACATAATTGAAGTTTTATCATTACCCGTAGGTGTATCGGAGTCCCTCTTCCCAACCACAAAAAATCTTGTGAAATTCCTTGATATCTCCTGAACATTTTTCTCAAGAATATTAAGGTCATAAAGTAAAGCAGCAGCTTCACTTGCAACTGCCGCCACTTTCTTTTCTTCACTCGAAAGTTCCGCAGCCTTAGCAGTACTTGAAACTTCCACAATATCGGCTTCCGGCAGATTTTCCGTAAGCCACTTTTTCGCCTGAGCAATGGCATGACGATGAGAGTAAACCCTCTCTATCTTGTCCAGAGAAATTTCCTGACTTAAAAGATGAAGATTAACCGGGACAAAAATCTCACCGCATATCTTTAATTCCGTATCAAGGAACATATCAACCGTATAATTGACAATACCCTCAATAGAATTTTCAACAGGAACGACTCCGTAATCAACCCTTCCTTTGTCAACTTCTTCAAAAACATCGGTAATAGAAGTCATCGGCCTTAAATCGGAAGATGTTCCAAAATGCTTCAAAGCCGCAAGATGAGTAAACGTAGCACAAGGACCAAGAAAAGATACTTTAGTAGGCTCTTCAAGTGCTCTACATGCAGAAATTATCTCTCTAAAAATCGCCCTTATAGACTCCGGCGGAAGCACGCCGTAAGTTTTATTAAGCTCTTCAAGCTTAGCAAGAATCTCTGCTTCCCTCTCCGGAACATAAAATGGCAACCCTTTTTCCCTTTTTACCTCGCCAACTTCTTTCGCAAGCTCAGCCCGTTTATTCAACAACTCGATAACCTGCCTATCTATTTCGTCTATCCCTCTTCTAAGTTCATCAAGATTTCTCATTAACTATCTCCTTCTGAAAGGACAACTTTTTCTACCGCAGGATTTACAATTTCTATTTTTTGTTTTCCATAAAACAACAGCAGCAGTAAAGAATATTATAACTAAAAAAAGATTTTCAATCATCGACCATACCTCCGCACACCATTAAAAGATATATTTATTTCTATCAGAAAATAGACGGAAAGGTGAAAATGGTAGAAAAAAGAGCTTTAAAACTCATAACCGGCAAACTGAAACTTGATGAAAAAGCTGAGTGTTCCGGATTGCCCGGAGCTTCAAAAGCATTGTTCCTCAAGGAATTATTTAAGCACAACAACCGTCAGATTTTAATAGTGCTATCTTCCGACATGCAAGGAGAAGCACTTTATGAAGACCTAAAAAGAGAAGGAATAAATGCCGCATTTCTCCCTGCATGGGATACATCTCCGTTTGACATCTCTTCTCCGTCAACACTCATGCAGTTTAAAAGAATAAAAGCTCTCCATAAACTTATAGAAAACCAAGTACCTATCGTAATAACAAGTGTCCAAGGAGTTATCCAAAAAGTTCTGCATCCCGAAGAGATAATAGAGTACTCCCTTGAAATAGAAAGAGGGAAAAACATAGAAAGGAATAGCCTCTTAAAATTTCTATCGACTGCAGGATATTCACGGGTTGAAGCCGAACCGGATGAAGGGGAATTTATTCTCAGAGGAGACACATTTATACTTAAATCTCCCGAAGAAACCGTTACAATTGAATTTTTCGGAGATACAGTTGAGCTTATCACAGTAAACGGCCGAGAAAAAGAAAGATACACGATCATACCTTTGTTTGAAACTGTAATCGACAAAGAAAAGCTATCTCCTATAAAAAACAATTACCCTGAAATTTATGAAAAACATCTTCTTTTCCCCTCTATAAGCGGTGCCGAAAAATTGTTACCCTTATGCTTCAATTTAATATCCATAAAAGAGTACCTTGACAACCCCCTGGTTGTTTTTATAGAACCTCACCAGTGTATAGCTATTAAGGCAGATATATCCAAAAACTTTACCAATGAATACGGACTTCTGAAAAGAGAAAACATACCCGTAGAATCTCCGGAAAAATTTATTACCGAAGACTTCTTTGAGCCCGATATTTCTATATTTGAAAAGGAAAAAAAAGAGATAAATTTCAATTTTTCACCAATGCCCCCAATAGATATGATAGAAGCGGAAGAAATTCTAAAATCGGTTAAAGGCGACCAAATAAAAATCGTCTATTCCACGGAAAGTCTTAAAGAAGAAGTAGAAAGATTAAAAAGTAGCTTTTCCCATAATATTCACCTTGAGAAAGGGATATCATCGGGAGGATTCAGAGCAAAAGAGAATAGCTTCACTCTTTTAACAGAGACAGAAATATTCACACCGGTAAAAGAAAAAAGTATTTTTACCCTCACACCGGGAGAACTTGTTATTCATAGAGATTACGGGATAGGGATATTTAAAGGCATAACAAATAGAGAGATAGCCAATAAGAAATTCGACTTCGTCGAAATAGAATACGCAAAAGGGGAAAAACTGTTCTCACCATTTACCCAGATAGACAGAATTTTTCCATATTCTGGATACAAAGGAAAAAAACCGAAACTGGACAGACTCGGAGGAACTTCCTGGAAAAATCTTGAACGAAAAGTAAAAGCTTCCCTTCTTAAATTTGCCAAAGAACTGGCGGAACTGTATAAAGAAAGAAAGACAGCTACAGGGGAACAAATAAAGGGTAACAAAAACCTCATAAAAGCCTTTGAAAACGCATTTCCCTTCAAAGAAACAGAAGATCAACTAAAAGCCATAAGAGACGTTTACCAAGATATGGAATCTGAAAAACCGATGGACAGACTTATCTGCGGAGACGTTGGATTCGGAAAAACAGAAGTTGCATTGAGAGCCGCAATAAAAGCCGTATCAGCCAACAAACAGGTTGCACTACTTGCACCTACCACAATCCTTGCAGAACAACATTACAGAACATTTAAGGAAAGGTTTCAAACCTTTCCGGTAAAAATTGAACTTATATCAAGATTCAAATCGAAGAAAGAGCAAAAAGAGATACTTGAAAAAGTGCAAATCGGAGAAGTTGATATTTTGATAGGAACTCACAGAATAACATCTGCCGATGTCAATTTTCAAAATTTAGGACTCTTGATAATAGATGAAGAACATAAGTTTGGTGTTAAAACCAAAGAAAAAATCACCTCTCTTAAAAGGAACCTTGATGTTCTTTATCTTTCTGCCACTCCGATACCGAGAACTCTTTATTCTGCAGTCTCGGGATTCAGAGACATCTCGGTAATAGAAACTCCTCCCGTCGGAAGGAAAGGAACAAAAGTATCCGTAATGAAATATTCGAACAAAATCATAAGAGCAGCCGTAGAAAGAGAGCTTGAAAGAGCAGGTCAAGTATTCATTGTCCACAACGACATCTCCTCATTGGAAAATATAAAGAAAGAGATAGAAACCTTATTCCAAAACATTCCCGTTGAAATCATTCACGGTCAAATGAGAGCGGATAAGATAGAAAAAATAATGCACAGATTCGTGATGGGAGAAATAAAAATCCTCATTGCAACATCTATTATCGAATCGGGAATAGATATACCTTCGGCAAACACACTTATAGTTATAGGGGCGGAAAATTTCGGGCTTTCCCAACTTTATCAGCTTAAAGGAAGAGTCGGGAGAGGAATCGAAAAAGGATACTGTTATCTCCTCACTTCTCCCCGGGCAAAACTCACAAAAGAGGCCGTAAAACGACTCGAAGCGATTAAAAAAGTTTCACAACTGGGCGGAGGATTCCAACTTGCACTTAAAGATCTTGAAATCAGAGGAGCCGGAAACCTCCTCGGACATCAACAAAGCGGATACATAAACTCCGTGGGACTTGACCTCTATATGAAACTTTTTTCGGAAGTTTTAGAGGAAAAAGAGAAAGAAGAAGATGTAAAACTAAATATCCCTATCGAGGCTTTTATACCGGAAGATTACATACAGGATGCAAAAGACAGGTTAAAAATATATTCGGAGCTATCAACATCTCAAAATCCCCAACATCTTCAGGAAAAAATGAAAGAACTTTACGGCCCGATACCCGACCCAGT